>QHWK01000084.1 GCA_003223775.1 Acidobacteriota bacterium | reverse complement strand
ACGGTGACGGTGGCCGTTCTCGTGACCGAGCCGGCAGAGTTGGTGGCGACCAGCGTGTAGGTGGTCGTGGCCGTCGGCGAGTACGCCTGCGATCCGTTCAGCGCGACCGTGCTGCCATTCATCGTGGCCGACGTCGCATTCGTGGTGCCCCACGTCAACGTGACCGGCTGGCCGCTTTGAATCGTCGCCGCCGAAGCGGTCAGCGACGCGGTCGGCATGCCGACCGGCGGCGGCGTCGCCGACACCGTCACGGTGGCGCTCGACGTCACCTTGTTTGCGCCGTTGATCGCCACGAGGTTGTACGTCGTCGTCGCAGTGGGACTGACGCCCTTCGAACCGTTCAGCGCCACCGAAGCGCCATCGAGGTACACAGCGGTCGCGTTGCTGCTCGTCCAATTCAACGTCGACGCCTGGCCCGCCTGGATTGTCGTCGGAGTGGCCGTCACGCTTCCGCGCAACACCGTCGAACTCGAGCAATCGTCGTCGTCGCCGCACGAACCGCCGCCCGACGAACCGCCCGACACCGTCACCGTCGCGGTCGACGTCACACGGTGGTCTTCTTCGACGGCGACGAGTGTGTAGGTTTTCGTCGCCGTGGGAGAGACGCTCTTCGATCCGCTCAGCGCGACGGCGACGCCATCGAGGTACACCTGCGCCGCTTCGTGGGTTGTCCACGTCAGCGTCGAAGACTGGCCCGGGTTAATCGTGGACGGGCTCGGGGTGAGCGTCGCGCTCAACGAGTCGACCCCCGAGTCGTCGTGAAGTACGCCGCTCACCGGCGCATGACCTGCCGCTCCGCTCGGAGCGGTCGGCGTCTGGTTCTGACATGCCGTCAGGCCAAACGCCGCGAACAATATGACCATCAATCCAACACGCTTCATCACGCACCCCTTGTATTGCTGGCGTCCAGTAAATGCCGACTGTGCAGTCCGCGCGCTGGACGTTCTCGCGCGTTCTTCCGGCGCCGCACAACGCGTCCGCAGCCTGCGAAACGGCCCGCGTTGTGCCCAGCTCGTCGTGTTCGACACCGATCGAGGTAATCGACGAGCAACGTTCCCGTTATGTGCGACGAATTCGATTCCCGCAGGCTCGCGTGTTCCGACCAGCGCTGGGGGTGACTGGCGAACGACGACCTGAAATGGACACGAACGAACGAATCGACGAGAAGCGCCGGAGGAGAACCATCACCGCGCGAGCCCGAACCTTCTACCCACGCGGAGCAGAATCTGATTGCCGGTGAACGTCAGCGGATCGATCTGGCTCGCCGTCGTGAGCGCGAGATCGGTATAGCGGTGCTCGAGCGCGAACGTGAAGAGGCGGAGGCGATACTCGAGCGAGCCCATCGTGTAGTAGCCGTCCTGATACAGGTGCGCGAGATCGGACATCGTGCGCTCGCGCCGGGCGGTCACGGACAGCAGCAGCGCGCCGACGAGCCGCCCGGAGTACGATCCGCCGATGTAGCGATGCCACTCGTCCGCCCCGAACGACCGGTTCAGGAACTCGCCGGCCGTGAATCCGCCACGCCGCTCGCGCGCGAGTTGGATCGTCGTCGTGGTCGTCATCTGCACGTAGCGCATGCGAAACATCTGCGTCAGCACGCCGCGATCGATCACCGCGTGCTCGTAGGTGGCGTCGACGGCGACGCGCGGGCTGAAGATCGTTCGCGCGCTGGCGTGCGTCCGGTCCTGCCACTGGTTGCCGAGCGTGAGCAGCGGGTCGACCGATCGATCGCGGTCGTATCCGGCGCTGAGCTGCGCGATGCCGAAGATGTCGACGCCGGCGTCGGCGCGGCCGCGCCAGGATTGCGCGCGGCTGTCGATCGCCGCCTCACTGCGGTTCCACGCGCGCTCCGCTTCGTACGACGCGCCCGCATGGACGGCGCGCACGCGGACGGCGTAATCGATCCCCCCGCCGACGGCGCGCGTCAGCGCCGCTATCCGTACGCCGCCGACATCCTGGCGCCGCTTTCCGTAGGTCGTGCTGCCGCGCAGCGACAGTCCTGCGAACGGCAGCACGCGCGCCGTCGTCATCGCCAGCAGCGCGCCGGTGCCGGCGGCGGATGAGCGCTCGCTGTTGTAGCCGAGGTTCGCATCGGCCGAGAACCGCGTGTTCGGCTGATGCGTGAGCGTCGCCGAGCCGTAATACAGCTCGACGTCGCCGGTCGCCGGCGCCCGATACGGATCCCCGCCTGCCAGCGGATCGACCGGCGCCTGGAATCGCGACAGCATGGTGCGGCGGCCGGCGCGCACGTCGGCACGCGTGTGGTCGTTGGCCCTCGCGACGAGCTCGTACCCGAGGTCGTCGTACCGCTGCTCGAACGCGGACGAGATATCGTTGTCGGCCGCGAGGTGTTGATAGCGCAGCGTGTTGCTCAGATGCGGTCCCTCGCGCGAGACGAGCGCCTGAATGGATCGCTGCGTCTGCTCGGCCTGGAGCGGTCCGGCCGAGACGACACCCGATCCCTGCTGATAGCTGAACTCGACGCGCGGCAGCGACGGCGCGTTGACGACCCAGCTGCCGCCGTACTCCGATCGTCCGGTTTGCAGCTCCGGCACGGCGCCCGGCGTGAGCGTCAGGCCACCGCGCATCAGGCTCGACTCCGGGTAGTTCGCCGATTCCCCGCCGACCGCGCGGCTGGCGTGGAGCGACATCCGGAACGGACGCATCGAGAACAAGCTCGCCGTGGTGTTGAAGCCGGTCTGCTGCGATCGGCTCGCCTGGGACCCGAACGTGAGCGCGTTGCGGTTGAACGTGAGCTCGCCCGAAATTCGGTGCGGTACGCCGAGTGCGAGTAGCCCCAGTCGGCGTTGCCGTTCAAAGACTGCGCGGCCACGGGAGCGGGCGATGCCAGCGCCAGGCAGAGCAACACGGCAATCCGCTTCATTTACCCGGCGTCGCCGCCGTCCGCCGGACGGCCTCGTCGCCGCCGACGATGACGATTCTGGCGCGCGCGCGCAGGCTCTTCGTCCACGCGTCGGCCGCCTGCTTGCAGCGCGTCTCGGTCAGATCGCGGACGATCGTCGCCTTCACGTCGGCGAACGATTTCTGCGCCGGCGGGCGCACTTCCGCGAGCCGCAGCAGATGGAAGCCGAAGATCGTCTGCACCACGGGCGTGACATGGCCGGGCGTCACGTCCTTCAGCGCGCGCTCGAACTCCTCGATGAGCTGCCCGCGGTGCACGAACCCGAGATCGCCGCCCTTCAGGCGGCTCTCGTCGGAGGAGTGCTCGCGCGCGATCGCGTCGAACGACGCGCCGGCGGCGATCCGCCGGGCGAGGTCGCGCGCTTTCTGCCGCGCGCGCTTCCACTCCGGCGGCCCGGCCGACCGATCGACGCCGATCGTGATGAGCGAGACGCGCAACTGCTCGGGCAGGAGGAAGCGCGGCGTGTTCTCGCGGTAGAACGCCGCCGCGTCCGCCTCGGTGACGCGGCATTTGGCGCCGACGCTCTCCTCGGAGACGCGCTGCATCATCAGCGCGCGCAGGATGCTCGCGCGGATCTCCGGCAGCGTCGCCCCCGAGGCGCGGCGCGCCTTCTCGAATTCCTGCTCGTCGCGATACCCCTTCTTCGCGCGCGCCAGCGCCTGCTCGATCTCGGCGCCGGCGACGCGAACGTTCGTCCGCACGGCTTCCTGGTACCGCAGCTCCTCGTCGATCAGCCCGTCGAGCGCCCGACCGCGCAGCTCGGTCAGCTTCGCCGGCTTCAGGCTCTGGTGGTACGACGTGAGCGGGACGATCGTGTTCATCGCGGCTTCGACGTCGTTCGAGCGAATGGGTGCGTCGTTCACGAGCGCGACAACGTCGCCCGCCCGCGCGCGGTCCGTCGCGTTCGACGGCACCGGCGCGAGCTGAGCGGCGAAGACCGCGACGGCGACGATCGGTATCAAGAGCACCAGCACCGCCGCCGTCTCGGATGCGAGGGAGCGTCTCACTTGATGTGGCACGTCAGGCAGATCGCGCTGCCCGCGTTCGATTTCCGCAGGAACGATCCCTGCGCGTTGCTGTGCGGGTTGTGGCAGCTCGCGCACTCGACGGTTGCGGTCGCCGTCGACGATCCATAGAGCGGCAGCGGCCCGACCGTGCCGACGGTGATCTTCGTCCCCGTGATCGCCTGCGTGTTGAACTCGGTCGGCGTCGCCGCCCGCGCCGTCTCATAGATGATCGTGATCGGATGGTCGTTGCGCAGGTCGGTGCCGAGGAACGGCGTGCCGCCGGCGAGAATGTTGCCCGTGCCGGTGCCGTTGTTGCCGTAGGTCGCCTTCGCCGTCGCCTGCCGCGTGAACGCGGTGCTCGCCGCGTGCGCGACGCCGCTGAGGTTGGTCAGCACGTCGATCGCGATGCTGCCGTCGTGGCAGCTCAGGCACGCGCCCGACACGCTGCTCTGGATCGCCGCCGACGTCGGCGCAGCCGCATCGAGCGTCGAGCTCGCGTACACCTGGTAGGTCGCCGCAGAGCCGCTGCGGTTCCACAACGGCACCGACACGCTGCCCATGTGAGGCGTGTGACAGAACACGCACGTCTGCCCGTTGATGTTCGCGTCGGTGTTGCGGATCGCCGAGCCCGCGCTGAAGTCGTGCGGGCCGAAGGCGATTGTGTTCTGTGCCGCCGCACGACCGGCCCCGCAGAGCACGATCAGCGAGGCGCCGAAAAATACTCTTCTCATAGGTTCACCCCTTCGGTTCAATCGAGCCGATGCCACGCTCCGCCAGCTCGATCCGCGACGCGGACCGGGCGGCGGGCGTCTTCGACCGTCCGGCGCCGGCCGGCGGCGCGCGGCCGCCGGTCAAGCGCGCACCGCACCAGGTCGCCATCACTTCCGCTGCGCGTTCTGGATCACGCGCTGAAACACCTGCACGCGCGCGTTTCCCTGGTCCGCGACGTAGATCCGATCCTCGTCGTCCACGAAGAGTCCGGCCGGCAGCAGGAACTCGCCCGGGCCGTCGCCGGTCGACCCGACGAAGAGCAGGATGCTGCCGTCGGCGTCGAAGATCTGGAAGTTGTTGAACGACGTGTCCGCGACGTAGACGTGCCCTTCGCTGTCGACGCCGACGCCTTTCGCGCGATTCAGATGGCCGGGGCCGTCGCCCTGCGTGCCGATGCTCTTCACGAGGGTTCCGGACGGATCGAAGATCTGCACGCGGAAGTTCAGCGTGTCGGTCACGTACAGCCGCCCGCTGCGATCGACCGAGAGATTGGTGGGGAAGTTGAACTCGCCGGCCTCGGTGCCGCGTTTCCCGATCGCGCGGATGAAGACGCCGTCGGTCGACGAGTAGCACAGCACCTGATGCTTCTTCGCGTCCGCGACGTACAGGATCGCGCGCCCGCGATCGATCGCGAGCCCCGACGGATTTTCGAGCTCCCCTTCGTGCCCGATGGCAATCGCAACCGTGCCGTCGGGACGGTAGCCGACGACGCGTTTGAGCGTCGCGTCGGCGACGAACACCGTGTCGGCCGCGTCGATCGCGACCCCGATCGGCTTCACGACCTTCAGCGGACCTTTTTCGCCGATGAAGGTGACCGACTTCGCGTGCGAATCGAACACGAAGACGCGCCGCGCCGCCGTGTCGGTGACGAAGACGCGGCCGTCGCGCGCGACCGCGATGCCGTACGGCTTCATCAGCTGCGTGGCCGGTCTGTCGATGTCGGGTCCGATCAGCAGCGACTTCCATCCGCCGCCGGGCTTCTT
The DNA here is from genome assembly GCA_003223775.1 of Acidobacteriota bacterium. Taxonomy (GTDB): domain Bacteria; phylum Acidobacteriota; class Vicinamibacteria; order Vicinamibacterales; family CAVVIG01; genus QHWK01. Next base: position 2,031 of record QHWK01000084.1, on the reverse strand, counting down.
GAAGTCGGTCAGCCCGTGGTAGGCCGTGACGTACCGGATCCGCGGCAGGTCGGGCGGCAGCGGCCACACCGGCGCCGCCGCCGGCGCGGCCTTCTTCTTGTCCGCAGCGCCGACGGTCGCCAAACATGCGGCGACCATCAGGCCGACCATGAACGCGACGGACAGGGACGTGCGTCGGATCATCATGTCCTCACATCAGAATTTGTGGCAGCGGACGCACAGCGGGCTCGTGCCCATCGCGCCGAACCGCAGCAGCTTCGCGCCCGCCGAGCCGTGCGGGTTGTGGCAGCTCGCGCAGCGAAGCGTCCGTGTCGGTTCCGCCGGATCGCGCCGGCCGTCCACCGGATGGCCGATCGTCGGGTGTCCCGCGCGAAGCGATGTGTCGAGCGCGACGTGAGGCGCCGTGGCGATCAACCGATCCAGTCCCTCGACGGGACCGCGTCCGAAGAGCGCGCGCGGATCCGCGGCAGGCTGCGCGCTCGTCTTCTCCAGATGGCACGCGAGGCACACGGTGTTGGCGGCCGCTTTCATCTGCCCTGGATGCGATCCCGCGTGCGCGTCGTGGCAGATGCTGCACGCGGCGGCGGCCGGCGCGTGGACGTGCGGCTGCATCAGCGCCTGCCCGATGTCCTCGTGGCATCGCACGCACGCGCGATTGCCTTCGTCCGCGAGCTGGAACCTGTACGGCGAACCGTGCGGATCGTGGCACGCGGTGCAGCGCCCCGCCGCCACCGGCGCGTGCCGATGCGCCTGCTTCAGCCGCTCGCCGTTTTCCTGGTGGCACGACACGCAGAGCGCCGTCGTGTCGCCGTTTGCGCCGGCGCTCTTGAGCGCGATGCGCCGGCGGCCTGCGTCGGTGGAGACCACGTGGCACGCGGCGCAGTCGCCGGCGGCCACGGGGCCGTGCAGCACCTTCCGCGCTGTGACGGTGTCGTGGCAGCCGGCGCAATCGGCGTTCGCCATCCCCGTCACCGGCGGATGCTCCGCCGCCGCGGCACCGAGCGTTCTGGCACAGAGAGCTGTCATGACGAGTACCACTCGCAGCGCGCAGGGCATCACCGGCCCGCGGCGGCGACCTGCCTCCGATAGCGCGTCATCGCGGACCATGCCGCGGCGGCGCCCGCTCGTTCGCCGGCAATGCACGCGCGCGGATCGACGTCGCTGATCGCCTGCGCCCGCTCGAACGCGCGCTCGGCCTGCGCGGCGTCGCCCGCGGCCCACAGCAGATACCCCAGATAACCCGCGGCCGCGGCGTCGTCGCGCTTCGAGAGATCGGTGAGCGCGTCCTGCGCCTCCGGCAGCGGGCGCGCCGCCGCCGACGCGTCGATCGCCGAAAGGCGCGCGCGCTCGCGCCGCACGGCGCCGCTGCGCGCATCGATCGCCGCCGCGCGATCGAGCAGCTCGCGCGCCGAGGCGCGATCCGCCGCGTCGATCGCGAGCGCGGCGAGCTCGACGAGCGGATCGGCGAACCGCGCGTCGGCCTGCGACGCGAGCTCGAAGCTGCTGCGCGCGGCGTCGGCGTGCCCCTGCTGCAGCTGCAGACGTCCGAGCTGCAGCCGCCGGAGCGCCGCCGGGACGACGGCCGCGTTCGCCGCGGGGGCGGCGTGCAGCCGTGCGATCCCGGCGGTCGCATCGATCGCATCGAACAGCGCCTCGCGCTGCTCGTGCGAGTAGCCGTACAGGAAATACGAGAGGCGTCCGCGCTCGTCGACGACCGCCGTCGACGGCACCGTCACGACGCCGTACGCGTGGAACAGCTCGAGGCCGCGATCGACGAGGACCGTCACGCGCGGGTGGAGACGGTCGATCAGGTCGCGCAGCTCCTTCGCGTCGCCCTCGTCAGGCGAGAAGCGGTCGACGTTGACCGCCGCAACCGTCACGCCGTGCGCGGCGAGGTCGGCCGACGCCGCGTCGAGCCGCTTCAGCTCCTCGACCGAGCGATCGCTCCAGCCCGCCCAGAAGACGATCACGATCCCGCGCTTGCCCTTGAGATCGGCGAGCGGCCGCGACTGCCCCGCGAGATCGCGCAGC
>QHWK01000083.1 GCA_003223775.1 Acidobacteriota bacterium | reverse complement strand
AGCGCGACGGCGACCGCCGGCATCACGACGAAGTTCGCGACGAGCGACAGCGTGACCAGCCGCCAGTTTCGCAGCGGCGCGGCGATCTCCGCCACGCGAAGGCCGAGACCCATGCCGACCATGCTCGAGAGGACGAACACGATCATGCAGGTCGAGAGGGCTGCCTGCTTCGGATCCATGCGCTTCTCACGTGTCCCTGATGCGTATCAGAAGCTGACGGCGCCGGACATCTGAAACGAATATCCCTGGTAGGCGGCGCGATTGCCGAACTCCTCGAAGAACCTGACGCCAGCAGTGAATCGGTGATTCGGAAAGACCAGGTTCGTCACGAACCCGAGCGCATTGATGGCGTACCGCTCGCGGGATTGCTCCGCCGTGACTGCTGGTCCCGTCTTCGCCGTCGTCTGGCGTTGCTCATACCCCGCGAGGCCGACCTGCAGGCGCGTCGGGCCTTTCGCGAACGCGAACGTCCTGATCAACGAGTAGTCAAGGTTGATCGTGTCACCAGGCTTCGTGCCGGTCCCTTGTTGCGTGGTATGCCACTCATACAGTTGAAATACGGAGAAGGTCACGGCGTTGTTACCGGTGAGCGGCACGGTTTGCCCCGACGACAGTGTCGGCGTCCAATACCCCGATCCCACGTTGTCGCTGGCGCCCTCTGCGAAGCGACCGGTCGGGGCAAGGAAGCCGGCCATCGCGCGGATCGAGGCGCGCTCGTTGTTCCAGCCGAGGACGAGCGGCAGGTAGTACGAGTCCGCGATCCCGCCTCCGCCGCTGAGCTGTCCGTGGATATCCGAGACCAGCTGGTTCTTCGCCGCCGGCAGCGTGGCGACCGCCGAGTAGTGCGCGCCGCCGATCAGTGTCTGCCGGCTCACCCATACGAACGAGTTCATGTCCATGATGACGGCGTTCTGACCGCTGACCGGCTGCGTCGACCCGTCGTCCGCTTTGGACTCATCGCGCGAGTAGAACAGCAGCTGATTCGCATAGGTGAAGCCGGGGTCTGGCGTTACGCCGGAGCCAGCCGCGGTCATGCCGAGCGGATATACGCCGCGGCTCTGCGCGTGTGCACCGGCCGGAACCAATAGCACGCATGCGGCCAGCGGCCCGGCAACCCGACTCAGTCGCCGCATCACCTCGTCGCGATGTTTTTCCAGAACCGCTCGAGGCTTTCGTCGCCCCCGAACAACGTCGTGAAGATCGTCGAATCCGCCAGCAGGATGTCGCCGGCGCGGTCGCCTTTCGGCGGCATCCACAGGAACATGTTGAACTTGCGGTGACCGGCCTGGGTGAACGGATGCGGTCGCGACAGATCGATGGGCTGCTGGGCGAGCAGGCGAATGGCGGACGCATCGGTTGTCGTGATGGCGTAATGCGGCAGATGCGGATGAAAATTGAACGTCTGTACGCCTTCGAGCCAGCCGCGCGCATCGAGGTCGCCGTGCTTCACGAGCGGCTGCAGCTGTTTGCTCCCCTCGATGGTGGCTGGACGCAATCCGTACTGATTGTGAACCGGCACACCCAACCCCTTCATCACTGACCGCGTGTACTGGCCGAACCGCTGCTGACGAGGGACCAGCGGGTCGCGGTGGTGCGCATATTCCATCGCCCGTTCCTCGAGATCATTCGACACGCCCACATCGTGGTGGGGACCGAGAATCAGGCACGTGCCTTCGCGCTTGAGCCACTCGCGCATGGCGTCGATTTCCTCCGGGGCGGCCTCCTGCTCGGTGACCAGATGATCGAGGCCGAACACCATCAACGTATCCGTATCGTCGAGAATACCTGCGTCGATTGGAAGTTTCTTGCCCGCCTGGTCGACGCGCTGGTACACGGCAACTGGCTGTCCCGTCAGCTCGCCGACCAGCTGCTGAAAGCGGAGCAGCGACAGATGGAACAGTTCGAGCGTGCCGGCGATGCCTTGCAAGAACGACTGCGCAGAGTACTCAGAAGTCTCATAGTCGGGCCAGGCCACCCGACGCACTTCGGTGATGGTGGAGAAGCGATTGTCCATCTCCGTGACGTCGCGGTTCGACTCCCACGGGTAGCTCCATGTCCAGTAGATGCTGAAGCGCCGCTTTCCTCGCGTGTAAGAGCGCGGAACTTCGACCTGGTTGTACGTGCGTGGGCTGGTCTTCGATCTCACGACAGTTGTTCTGCGTTGCCGCTGGCGAGGAATCGAAGCGCCCTGATGCCGGGAAGAAACAAGTACGCCCCACCCCGAATCGTCGTGAACGCGGGAAGACCCCGAAGCCGTTTGCGAATCGGGCGCTTGGGAATCGTCATGTCGAACGGGTCGTCGTGATTGCCGACGATCGGGTCTCGCTCGTTGTCCAGATCCTTGAACGTCGGATCGTTGACCCAGACATTCATCGCGAACTCAAACTGGCGAATCAGACTCGAGCAGCCGATGAAGGCCGCGATGCCCCGCTCGACGCCATCGTCCGGCGCGCCCTCCGGCAACGCCGGCCCGTACGTGCCGCCCCGGCGTATCATCTTCCGGCGCTGCATGTTCTCCGCGGTGTCGCGGGGGTTCATGCGTCGGATGTGAGCGCCGATCGGGCAGCGATAGCCGTGCGGGTCGGCCTCCTTGTACAGAAAGTCGTTCGTCCGCTGAAGATCGCCGCCGAGCGCGGGATCGTCTTTGTCGGGAGAGAGCACCAGCGGCGCTCCGCTGCGCCACCGTCCCATCAGCTTCGCCGCCAGCAGTTCCTGCTGGTCTCGCGTCTCCGATTGCCGCCGCAGGAATGCCCGGAACGCGCCGACGTGCTCCTCCATGCGCAGGTAGGCGAGATAGCTGCCATTGCGCGAGAGGAGCTCCGGCCGGGGCAGCGGCGGCGGCGCACCGCTCTCGTCTTCGTAGCCGAGGAAGAACTCGCCTGCCTTCACAGGCGATCCCGAACCCGGCGTCGGTTGCTCGCCGGTTCCGGCGATGACGGGCTGAGAGAGGCGGTCACGGTAGCCAAAATGCTCGCGCGCGACGCCGTCGAACGGCGGGAGGGCTTCGAGGTTCAGCGCCGAGAGGACGTCGACGCCGGCGAGCGTCGACAGGTACTCGCGATGTTGTCGTTCGCAACGGTCGCGTTCCCCGGCGTCGCGCGCGAAGAGAATCACAATCGCATGAAGCGCCGGGCTCGCGAGATCGCCGAACCATCGATCGGGGCCGCTGTCGCCGACGATGCCGAGAATCTCCGCCCGGGCGGCCATCCCATGGCGGAATTCCTCGGGGAACGTCGCGAGCGCGGCGTCATCGACGCCGAGCGAACGCAGCCCGTTGCACGTGAACGCGATCGTGACCCAGCGTGCGTCGGGTGAGGCGGTCCCGACCGATTGTCCGGTTCCGACCTTGGGCACCAGGCCTGCGAGCCACGCTCGACCTGCCGCGACGCTCTCGAAACTCAGAAACTCGTACCTGGCCGCGAGTGCGGGCGTCCGCGCCAACAGAAAGTGCTGAATGTCCCCGAGATCGAGTTGTGCCGCCATGGATGCTCACTGCATGTGATCGAGCATCGACGAGAACGCCTGTTTGAGTGCGAGCGCCTTTTTGATTTCCCCGGCCGACACGTACGGATACTCCCCGTACTCGAGGAAGCTGGGGCACTGGTGTTCGCGGACGAACTTGATGAAGGCCGGCGCGCTCGTCTTCCAATCCGTCGGGAATCCTTCCAGCTTCTCGAAGATCGTGTTGACGCCCGTTGCCTTGAACAGCTCGATGGCGTCTTCGGTGTACTTGTCGAAATCCGTATCGAAAATGCCTTGATACATGAAGTACTTGTCGGAGCCGATATCGAACAGTACCCACCGGAGGTAATGCAGCTGGAGTGGGGCGAGCGCATGCGGATTGGCCTCGATGGTCTTCTCGATCCGCGTCCCGTAGGCACGGATTTCCTCCTCGGTGCCCGGCTTGATCTTGGCGATGATCGTGAAGCCATGACACGCCGGCGTTCGCGGATATGTCGGGCCGTACCGTCCCTGCTGAAGGGCAAAGTAGCCCTCCTTCGGAATCGCCAGAGCCTTTGGTTTGCCAGAGTCGTTGTCGGTCGCCATCGCGCTCTCCTTGATCGAAGCCAAGCCGGCCGAGGAGGCTGCAGGCTCAGTGCCAGGGACCGACGGTCTGTGCCGGCCGCCGAATCGCGATTTCCCGAGGCGTTCTTCGCACTCTTCCGATGTCGGTGGGGATTCGATGAGGCTGGGACTCCGAAATGCCGGAGGATCTCTCAGGATCACTCCACTCCTTCTGCACGGAGGTCGCCAGGGCCACGACGGGCGGCGCCGCCATCACGTCGACCATCGCCGTCATTCGTGTCCGGCCTCGTTGGCGGAGCACTGCCGCGACGCGTCGCGAAGCGTAATCACGATTACGCCAGAAGAACGAGGCTTTCAAGAGTTTCGAGGAGGTGCGAGAGGCGGGCGCGTTGGTGTCGATGGCGACGCGTTCCTAGTCGGTTCGGAAGACGACACTCGGATCCAACCGCGACGCACGCCATGCGGGCAGCCAGCATGCGATGGCCGCCACGAGCGCGATCGTCACGGTGACGGCCCCAAGCGTTGCGGGATCCGTCGGCTGCACGCCGAACAGCAGCCCCGCAATCAACCGGTTTGCACCGACGGCGCCGGCGAGTCCGACGACGAGGCCGATGATGGTGAGATGGAGGCCCTGCGTCATCACCAGCGCGACCACGCCGGAACGCGCCGCGCCGAGCGCCATGCGAATGCTGATCTCGCGGCGGCGCTCCGCCACCATGTAGGCCAGGACGCCGTAAGTGCCGATTGCAGCCAGCAGAAGCGCCAGGCCGGCAAATGCACCCAGCAATTGCGCCAGAAGTCTCGGCCGGCGGATGGACTCCGCGAACACGGCATCCATATCACGGAGG
>QHWK01000082.1 GCA_003223775.1 Acidobacteriota bacterium | reverse complement strand
GCCATCGGCAGCGGCGAGAACGTGACGCCGCTCTGCTCGGCCCACTTCCTGAGCACCTGCAGGTTGTAGGAGAGCGGGATCGGCCGCTGCGGGTACGGCTCGCTGCGGCGATCCTCGGGATGCGGGTTCGGCTCGCCGCTCACGTTGAGCCGCCGCTCCGCTTCGCAGTAGGCGCGCTCCATGTCGGCCCACTCGATCGGCCAATCCGCCGCGAGCCCGTACATCGACTTCAGCCTGAGGTCCTCCTGGCTGAAGCGGTTGCACGCGCCGCCCCAGTGCAGCGCCAGGCCGCCGACGGCCATCGTCATCGAGATGATGCCGGTGGCCTGCTGATCTTCGATGAAGTCGCCGGGCCACGGGTGCTCGTTGTACGCGATCGCGCGCTCGCGGTAGCGCCCGCGGTTCTGCACGTCGAAGATCGATTTCCCCGCCTCGACGACGATGACGCCGAGGCCGGGCCGCAGCTCCGAGAGCTTCTGCGCGAGCATCGCCGAGGTGATGCCGCCGCCGATGATGCAGACGTCGGTTTCGTGAACAGGCATGGCGACCCTCAGCCGCGGCCCGGTTTCGGTTCGGGCCTCATGGTCGTGATCTGAATCGGCCGGCACTCCTCGCGGTTGATGAGCGCGTTGTAGCAGTCGTCGTTCGCTTCGCTGCTGCGGAAGTAGAACGCCATCAGATCGGCGACGACGTGCTGGCCCGTCGGCCGCGGCGGCAGCGCGCGGACGCCCGCCTTCGTGAACGCGGCGTCGAGGATCGATCGGCGGCGCTCGGCGTCGAGCGCCGCCCAGCGGCCGCCGGCGGCGCGCGCGTCGGACTCGAGCGCCGCGAGCTGCGCGAGATACGCGGGCACCGGCGTCGGCCCGGAGCGCACGAGTCGCGGGTGCCCGTAGCCGTGCGCGAGCGGTACGCCCTCACGGTAGCCGCGCGTCCACACCGCGAACTGATCGACCATCGCCGAGATGCGCCCGGCGCCGAGCGCCGAGGGGAGCACGGTCGGCGCGATCTCGCGCAGCAGATCGATCGCCTGCGGCGTCAGCTCGCGCGGCTGCGCGAGCAGCCGGATTCGCTCGAACGGCAGCACCGCCGCAACCGCGGCGGCCCACTGCAACAGCGTGCGTCGTTTCATCGCGCTCCTCCGAGTGCGTGTGAAGGAATCCTAACAGACACTGGTATAGTGGACGGATATGGAAGGAATCCTGACCGCGTGGGGACGCATCCTCAGCGGGTACACACCTGCTCTTTCCATTGAGATCACACGCGAGTGCCCGCTGCGCTGCCCGGGCTGCTACGCCTACGGCGACGATCATCTCGGCGGCGGCGTGACGCTGCGCGAGGTGCGCGACTTCAAGGGGCAGGAGCTCATCGACAAGTTCCTCGCGCTGGTCGACCGTCAGCGGCCGCTGCACGTCTCGATCGTCGGCGGCGAGCCGCTCGTCCGCTACCGCGAGCTCGACGTGATCCTGCCGGAGCTTTCGAAGCGCCGCATCCACGCCCAGCTCGTGACGAGCGCAGTCCGCGAGATTCCGAAGCACTGGCACGGCCTCTTCCGCCTCTCGATCGTCGTCTCGATCGACGGCCTGCAGCCCGAGCACGACAAGCGGCGGACGCCCGCGACCTACGACCGCATCCTCAAGCACATCGAGGGGCACAAGATCACCGTTCATTGCACGATCACGCGGCAGCAGGTGAATCGTCCGGGCTACATCGAAGAGTTCCTGCGGCTCTGGTCCGCGCGGCGCGAGGTCGAGAAGATCTGGATCAGCCTCTACACGCCGCAGATCGGCGAGATCTCCGAGGAGCGGCTCCGCCCCGACGACCGCGCGCGCGTCGTCAACGATTTGATGGCGCTGCGCCTTCGCTACCCGAAGCTCGCGCTGCCGAGAGGGCTCATCGAGGTGTACGCGGATCCGCCGGCGTCGCCCGACGATTGCGTGTTCGCGCGAACGACCGCGACCATCTCCGCCGACCTGACGACGAAGATCACGCCGTGCCAGTACGGCGGCGCGCCCGACTGCACGCAGTGCGGGTGCATCGCGTCGGCCGGTCTGGCCGCGGTCGCACGGCATGACCTCTTCGGGTTCATCCCTGTCGCGATGATCTTCAACGGCTCGCTGAAGGTCGGGCAGCAGATGCGGCGCATGCGGCCGGTCGAGCCCACGCCGGCGTGATATATAATTCCAACCTTGTCCTTCAGTTCAGTCAGCCGTAAAGCGCGCTCCCTGCGGGAGTTCGCGCGCGGACTCGTCCATACGGCCCATCCGCTGCTCGTGCAGATCATCCCGATTCGCCGCTGCAACATCGACTGCGGCTACTGCAACGAGTACGACAAGGTGTCGGATCCGGTGCCGACGCCGATCCTCGAACGGCGCATCGACAAGCTGCACGAGCTCGGCACCTCCGTCGTCGCGTTCAGCGGCGGCGAGCCGATGCTGCACCCGGAGCTCGACGGTCTGATCCGGCACATCCGCCGCCGCGGCATGATGGCCGGCCTCATCACGAACGGCTACTTCCTCGTGCCGAAGCGGATCCACGAGCTGAACGACGCCGGCCTCGACTTCCTCCAGATCAGCATCGACAACGTGGAGCCCGACGAGGTGTCGAAGAAAAGCCTCCGGCTCCTCGACAAGAAGCTGCAGCACCTGAAAGAACACGCGGCGTTCGACGTGAACATCAACTCGGTGCTCGGCGGCGGGATCAAGAACCCAGAGGATGCACGGACGATCAACAACCGCGCGCGCGAGCTGGGCTTCTCGACGTCGATCGGCATCATCCACGACGGCGCCGGCCGCCTGAAGCCGCTCGGCCCGGTGGAGCGCAAGGTGTACGACGACGTGTCGGCGGCGATCGACGGCGTGGGACAGGTGCTGAAGAACCTGTACTCGGGAATCCGCCGCTTTCAGGACAACCTTGCCGACGGCCAACCGAACGAGTGGCGGTGCCGCGCGGGCGCGCGGTATCTCTACGTCTGCGAGAACGGCCTCGTGCACTACTGCTCGCAGCAGCGCGGGTATCCGGCCGTCCCGCTCGAGACCTACTCGATCGACGACATCCGCCGCGAGTTCGACACGCCGAAGGCGTGCGCGCCGTACTGCACGGTCGGCTGCGTGCACCGCGTGTCGACGATGGACTTCTGGCGCCGGCCGCAGGACGCGCGGCTGCTCAACGCGCGCGAAACGACGACCGCATAAACAGGCGCCGCGCGCCTCCCGCCACGGACCGTTCAGGATGCCGCGGCGAGGTGATGCTTCTCTTCCTTCTTCTCCGCCTTCTTCTCTTTCTTCAGCTGCTTGCGCCCTGATTCGGTCTGCGCCCAGTCCTCCTCGAAGATCTCCTTCATCTGATCGACGACGTGCTCGTCGGCGATGATAACGCCGACTTCGCGGCGCTTCTCGAGCTCGAGGCGGCGCAGGCTCTGGCTGCCCATGAACGCGCGCTTGCCGTCGCGGATGATCGCGCGGATGTGCAGCCGCTTGCCGGGATACTTCTCGCACTTCACGTTCCACTTCGATTCGACCCTGCCGAGCACGCGCACGTCGACGCCGGCCTTGATGCGCTCGGCGATGATTCGCAGCATCGCGTCGTCGCTCACCTTCGGGTCGTAAATCAGCAGCTGCCGCCGGGCGCCGCCCAGGAACCGCGCGAGCACGTCGCGCGCGTTCTCGGGGCTGACGACGAGCCGATCGCTGCCCGGCTTGTACGGCTGGCGGTCGAAGTCGGCGGCGAACAGCTTCTCCGCTTCCGCGATGAGCTTCTCGTTTTTCGTCACGACGCCGAAGCTGCGGCTCTTCTCCATGTCGAGCGCGGTGAAGTTGAAGCCGTAGACGTGCAGGATCTTGTTGTCGACGATGACCATCTTGCCGTGGTAGCGGACCAGGTCGCAGGCGGTGCGCGACACGGTCACGCCGGCCTCGAGGAGCTCCATCTCGAGCTTGCGCAGGCTCTTCGTTCCACCCCTGTTCTGGTGCGCCGTCAGCGCGCGGACACGGACGCCGCGGACGACGGCCGTCGCGAGCGCGCGCGCGATTTCGCCGCGGTCGAGGCGGAAGATGAGGACGTCAATCCACTTTTTCGCGTTCTTGATGGCGTCGACGACCGGCGCGACGCCGGCGTCCGGCTGGACGATCAGCTTCATTGCAGACGAGTCGCAGCAAGTTCGCGGCCAACTCGTGCGCGCCGCGCCAGCTCTGCCGACGCGCGGCTCGCGCGCCGGGATTGGGGAGCTCCCTCCGCTTCAGTGGCCCGCGAAACGCACGCGGACGCCAACATTCACCAGTCGCGGCGTGCCCGTCGTCGAGGGGTTCGTCTGCACGAACGACACCTGGTTGAACAGGTTCTGCGCGCCGAAGAAGACCTGCACCCCTCGGCCGACGTCGCGCAGGACGCTGAAATCGAACGACGCGTAGCCCGGGAGGCCCGGCCCGGTGAACGAATCGTACCCGGCCTGCGCCAGCGTCGGCGCGGGGATGAAGTTCACGTTCTGGTCGTCGTTGTACTGGAGCGACAGCGCCTGCATCGAGAGCGCGATGCTCGCGATCTTCGGACTCGAGT
>QHWK01000081.1 GCA_003223775.1 Acidobacteriota bacterium | reverse complement strand
CGGCAGGCATGCCCGTCATCCACATGAGGGGGACACATTACGGCGAGATCGCCAAGTCCGCCGGCGGCTTCTTCTTCGTCTGGACACTCTGGGCGCTCGGCGGGCTCGGAGGCTTCACCTTCATCCTCTCGGCGCGCGGACTGTGGAGCCTGCGACGGGGCCAGCCGAGGTAGGCTCGCTTGTTCTCGGTTCTACGCCGGCGCGGTCTGCTGCTTGCACTGATCGGACCAGTTGAGGAGTGCCATGGGAGCGAAGCGCAGCTCGACGAAACGATCGACCAACGAGGCCAAGAGCGATCTCGCCGTTTCCTACAACGAATTCAAGGAGCACGAAGGCCAGCGATATACGGGGATGAAGATCGGCCGGAGTCACAAATGGTATTACGACCGGGGCGAGTGGAAGGAAAAGAAGATCACTCCCGACTTGTGGCAGATCGGCTACGCCGTGACCAAGCGACGCGCCGGACGCGCTCCGGAAGGATCCGGCGTTCCGGTGGGCACGGAGTATCACTGGTACATCGTGGCCCATCAAAACACGGCTAAACAAACCGCGAACGACTACACGACGACCCTTACTGGCCTCAAGTTCAAAATCGCGCACAGGCGCGCCGGCAGTGAAAAGTGGAGCGCCACGCTGAGGACCCAACGCAAGCGCATGATCATGTTCCTGCGAAGCGTTCTCGCCGACCTCGAGAAACAGAACGACCGCGAGGGGGCACTTACCGCCGTGCGGGAAACGCGAGCCGCACCCAAGCACCGCAAAGCTCGAATGCCGCGGGCAGCTGTGAAGCGCGCAGCGGCGCGGCAGCGGCGTGAGGGCCGCGTGTCAGCGCAGCCTTATGCGCGCCGCGCCAGTCGCGTGCGCCGTGGCCAACGTTCGAGATTGACTGCGGCCGGATAAGCGTCGCATCTGGCGCGCCGTGCATCGCGGCGGCGGGGCAGTCGCAGCGGGCATCAATCCTTCGCGCGAACGTCTCGAGCGGGCGGGCGCAAGTCGTCGTAGCGAACCGCAATGATCTCGACGCGCTCGGGTCCGCGCGGCGCACGCACCGTCACGGTATCCCCGACCTTTGCGGTCAGAAGTGCCCTCGCCAACGGAGAGCGCCAGGACACCCGCGCGTCGCCGACATCGAGCTCGTCCACGCCCACGATGGTGACCTCGCGCTCGTCTCCAGTCGAGTAGAGGATCGTCACGGTTGCGCCGAAGCGGATCCGCTCGTACGTCTTCCCCGAATTGTCTACCACCACGGCCCGGTCGAGAGCCTTCGACAGATAGCGGATACGCCGGTCGATTTCGCGCAGCCTCCGCTTTCCGTAGATGTAGTCGGCATTCTCCGAGCGATCGCCGTTGCCCGCGGCCCACGCGACGGTCGCGACAATCGGCGGGCGCTCAACCTTCCACAGGCGTGCGAGCTCATCCTGCAGTCGCCGGAACCCGGGGGGCGTGATGTAGTTCTTCGCCTCGTCTGCCATGATGCCTCGATCGCGAACGACCGATCGTGCCTCGAGCCGGATGCCACAGGCGGCGTGGCTCATCGCGCGCATCGTGCCACAGGCCGCGTCTTGAAGACGCTTCTGAATGGGCCGCTGCTGTTCACGCTGGCGTCCGCCACGGTGCTGGCTCCAATCAACGCAGGCGACTTGAAGCCGGAACCTGACCTGCCGTTCACGATGGCCGAGGTCGCAACGTTCAAGCTGCCGTGGCGTATCGCGTTCCTGCCCGACGGACGCATGATCGTCACCGAGAAGGTCGGCCCCGTCTGGCTGGTGACGCAACAGGGAAAGAAGACACCGGTCGACAACGTTCCGGCTGTGCTCTGGCAGGGGCAGGGCGGCATGCTGGGCGTGTTCGTGTCGCCGCACTACGCCAGCGACCACAGCGTGTACCTCACGTATTCGGAGCCGGGCGAGGGCGGATCGAGCCTGGCGCTCGCGCGCGCGCGGCTGGGTCACGGCGAGAACACGGCGAGCCTGGACGGACTGCAGGTACTGTGGCGTCAGATGCCGAAAGGCCGCGGCGGACAGGTCGGTGCTCAGATCGCCTTTTCGCCCGATGGCCAGTACCTGTTCCTCACCGTCGGCGATCGACAGCGCATGACGCCCGCGCAGGATCCGAACCAGGCGCTCGGCAAGATCCTGCGCCTGACGCTCGATGGCAAGCCGGCAAAGGGCAATCCGATGGCCGGAAAAACCGGCGCGGCGACGGTCCCCTTGATCGATCCGCCGCGCGACACCGAACTGGCCAAGACCGCGCCCGTGATCAGCACCTACACATTTCCCGAGCCGAACCTTGCGCCGTCGGAGACGTGGACGAGCGGTCATCGGACGCCGTATGGGCTGGCCTTCGGTCCCGACGGCCGGTTGTGGGAAGCGGAGCACGGCCCGCGAGGCGGCGACGAGCTGAACCTGATCGAGCCGGGCAAGAATTGGACGCCGATCATCGCGCCCGGCAATCTCACTTTCTACAACGGCGCGATGTTCCCGCAGTGGCGCGGCTCGGCGCTGCTCAGCGGGATCGCAACGCGGACCCTGAACCGCATCACGTTCGACGGCAAGGGCGGAGCCGCGCCCGCCGAACGCTGGAGCGTCGGCCGCCGCATTCGTGACGTGGAAGTCGGTCCCGACGGCGCGCTGTGGATGATCGAGGACGCCAATCCCGGTGCGCTGTTCCGTGTGACGCCGAAGTAGGCAAGGCTCGAGGCACGATGACGCTCGGCGCGGCGGCCGCCGCTTCCAGCGACGGCAAGCTCGGCGTAGCAGACCTCCCTCGTCGCGGAAGGCTGCGCGCTCGCGGCGTCGAAGCGGCGGTCGCTCTCCTGATCGTCGGCATTCAGGGGACGTTCTTCCATCCGCCGCAGTGGAACCAGAGCGCCAGGCTCGCGGCGACCGTCGCCTTCGTCGAACCGAATACGCCCTACACGCGAAGCTTCAGAATCGACGGCCTCAAGGACGGCGACCGGCTGCCCACCGAAGATTGGGCCGCATCCCGCGGCGTGTTCTATTCGAACAAGGCGCCGGGTGTTTCGCTGCTGGGGATCGTGCCGTACTACGCTCTGTACTATCTCGAGCGCGCGGCGAAACTTCGTCCGAGGACTCCGCAGAACACGCTGATCAACGTCTATGTGCTGAACCTGTGGATTTCGGTCTTCTGGAACGTCGTCGCCGCGCTGATGGTGATTCGCAGGCTGCCGCGTTTCGGTGTTCACTCCGACCAGGGGGCGCTGCTCGTCGCGCTGGTCTACTCGTTCGCCACGCTCGTGCTCCCGTTCGGCTGTTCAGAATGGGGACATTCGACGGCGGCGGCGTTCATCACACTCGGCATCCTGTCTCTTCTCGAAGCAACTCCCGCGAGCGCCGTGTTGGCCGGCATGTGGTTCGGAGCGGCGACGCTAACGGAGTATCTTGCGGGCATATCGCTGGTGCTGGCCGGCGTCTTCTTCGTCCTGCAGGGCACGGAACGATCGAAGCAGTCGTGGCGATTCGCGCTCGGCGCCGCGCCGCCGATCGTGATCCTGCTCATTTATCAAAAAGTCTGCTTCGGGAGCTATTTCACCACCGCGGCGTCGCTGTCGAATCCGGTCTTCATGCAGCCGGGAAAGGTTGCCGGTCTTTTCGGCGCCCCGAATGTCGCAATCGTCTACCGCATGTTGTTCGAGAACGAACGCGGCGTGTTTTACCAGACACCGATCCTGCTGCTGTCGGCAGTCGGCGTCCTCTCGTGGTACCGCTCGAGCCGCCGCGGCTTCGCAGCGCTGGCCATCGCGAACATCGTCGTGTATCTGCTGGCGATCTCGGCCATGGATGGCTGGTACGGCGGCGCCACGACGTCGATCCGGTACTCGATCATCGCGCTGCCCTTCTTCTGCGCGCTCCTGCCGGACCTTCGCGCGTTCCGGTATCGGAAGACCTTTCTGCTCCTCTTTGACTTCGCGTACTCAACGCTGCGGAACGGCGCACTGGCATTCAACCCGCTCCTCGCATCGATCGGAGTGCGCGGTCTCGGGCCCGGCGGTGCGATCGCTGTAACGTACGCGGCGGCACTCGGATACCTCGTCAGGGTTGCGTTGTCCGATCGCAGCGAGGTTGGCGCTGCGGTTTCGCGGTCAGTCGATCCGGGGGGTCACGCAAGAATCGTCAGCTGAGAAACGTTTGGCCAGGCCCGACACCGACATCGCCTCCGCCGACACATCGCCGCAGCTGTGCGCGCGCGTCGGCGGTGTGCCGTATCTCGCCATCATCGCCGCCGGCATCAACGGTGAGCTCTTCGTGAGGGGCTCGATCGTCGTCTCCGGCGACGCGGCGGCAACGGCGCGGAATCTCGTCGGATCATCCGCGCTGTGGCGCGCCGGGATCGCGGGCGATCTGGTGATGCACTTGTGCGACGTCGGCCTCATGCTGGTGTTTTACGTTCTGCTCAAACCCGTGAGCAGAAACCTGGCGCTGCTCGCGGTGCTCTTCAACCTGGTTCAGACGGCCGTGCTCGTCGCCAACAAGCTGAACCTCCTGCTGCCGTTGTTTCTCCTGGGCGATGCGCGGTATCTCGACGCGTTCAGCCCGCAGCAGCTGCAGGCCCTGTCGTATGTCGCTCTGCGAACGCACGACTACGGCTTCGGTTTCGGTCTCATGTTCTTCGGCGCGGAGTGCATCGTTGTCGGATATCTCATCTTCCGATCGCGCTACTTCCCCGCGGCGCTCGGCATCCTGATGCAGATCGCGGGCGCCTGCTACCTGGTAAACAGCTTCACGCTCGTCCTGTCTCCGCGATTGGCGTCGAGATTGTTTCCCGCGATCATGCTGCCGCCGTTCGTCGCCGAGCTCTCGCTGGCGCTCTGGCTGCTCGTGAAGGGCGTCGACCGGACGATGTGGGCGGCGCGCGCCAATGCTCCGGGATTGTCGCCGCATCAGCCGTAACTTCTCCGGAGCATGTACCAGTGGCTCGACCGCGCGGCGAAGGGACGCAACGAGACGGGACAGGAGCTTCCGCGGTCGAGGCGAATCATGATCGTCGAGGCATTTCCGGATCGTCGCGACCGACCCAGAGCGCGGAATTGATCGCCACGAGGACGAGCGCTGCCACGACGTAGCCGGCTGCGTGCTGCACGAACGTCGTCGCGATCGCAATTCCGAGCACCGTGGACGCCAGCATCGCGGCGCCGGCAGGAAGCGCGTGCGGAATCCGACGCGACGCGGCGGCGATCAGGCAGAAGAGCAGCGCGGCGCCGATGAACAGAGCGCCGACATGGTCTGCCCACGGGTGCACCCACGAGGCCAGTCGAAACCCGCCGATGTGTCCATTGCCGACGCGAACCGTTTCCCACGCGGCCGTCCACAGCTGGCCGGCTTGCAGGCCCAGGAAACCGACGACGAGCGATGTGAGACCGGTGGCGACGATTCGCACTCGCGGCTCGTCGGACCCGAACCGACGCGCGAGGCCTCGGCACACGACTGTCGCGCCGTACCAATACAGAGGGAGGAACAACGCCGCTACGGCGAGATCGAATCGCCAGTCGCGATGCGCGCGCGCGGCACGCACCTGCTCCGACGTCACGCCGTGGTTGGTCTGAATCGCTGCGACAAGGCGCGCCAGGCAGTCGTGGTGCACGCGTCCGTTGTCGACCAGCCCTCCGTGTCCGCCGTAGCCGAAGCGCCGTTGGTGCTCGGCATCGGCATAGCGCGTCGCCAGTTCTTCCGCGAGCTGCGCGTCGCGAACGAGATGATCCTGATGGCCGGCGTTGCGCGTGTCGATGGGAAACCGTGTGTCGCCCATCCATTCGCAGTTCGTGTTGACGCGATCGCGGTCGATGCAACCGGGCAGGGCGGCAATCGCCAGCCACGCGACGACAGCGGCGCGCCTCGTCACCGCTCGCTCATCCTGCGGGCAGGCACACCCGGTAGACCCCGCTCGGCCGGGAATGTTCCCTTCGTCGGGCCGGAAGAGGTACCGAGGGTTCAGGCCGAGATCACCGCGGCAGCACCTGCACGAGCACGTCAGCGTTCGCGACCATCACGCTTCCCGATGCCGAGAACAGGCTCTCGGTGATCGAGACCGGAACCGTCACCAGCTTCAACGCGGCGACATCCGCGGTTCCGGTGAGGTTCGGGTTGCTGGTGAACACCCCGAGGCTGGCCGCGTGCCCCGCCACGACCCACGTCGCCGCGCCGGCAGAGCTGCACGTGCGGCACGTCGAGCTCGCGCCAGTCTGCGTGTACGTGATCTTCGACACGTAGAAGCCGAGGGGCGCCTTGATCGAGAAGCTGATCGTGTCCATCGCGACGCGGCGCCCGAACGTCGCCAGGAACTCGTTCGTGATGAACGTCGTCGGGTCGAGGCCGGTGTTGAAGCCGATAATCAGCCGGTTGGGGTTCGATGGGTCGGGCGCGGTGGTCGCGGCATTGAAGTATTTCAAAGGCACGGCGTCGTTGATGGTCTTGAAGCGTACGGTCTGCGCTTGCGCCCCGGCGGCGGTCAGAAGCATCGTGGCCGTGGCGAGGACCACGAGGGGCTGGCGCATGAGCGAGCTCGGTTGCGTCATCATCAGGCTGTCCTTTCGGTTGTCGACCGCCGGTCGTCGATATCCGCGGAGCAGAACTGGTGCCACGAGGCGAATAACCGAAATGCTTGAATGCGCAAGCATCGCTGCGATCGGCGTGCGGCGCACGGTCATCGACCGGCCGCGTCGGCGGGAAAAAAGAGTATCTCCGTATCGAAATAGCCGAGGTGTACGTGTCGATGTATTCCGTTCGCGCGGCGACGCTCGACGACCTCCAGGCGTTGACGGACATCTACAACCACTACGTGATCAACACGACGATTACGTTCGACCTGCGTCCTTTCACGGCCGCCGAGCGGCGATCGTGGTTCGACGATCACCACACCTCGGGGCCGCACCGGCTGCTCGTCGCGACCGACGAGGCCGGCTCATGCATGGGATACGCGAGCACGAGCCGATGGCGGGCGAAGCCAGCCTACGACACGACGGTCGAGGCCAGCGTGTACTGCCGCCCGGACGCGATCGGCACAGGATGCGGAACGGCGCTGTACTCGGCGCTCTTCGAATCGATCGAGCGAGAGGACGTGCGAACGATCGTTGCGGGCGTCAGCGTGCCGAATCCCGCCTCGATCTCGCTCCACGAGCGCTTCGGGTTTCGACCGGTCGGGGTCTTCCACGCGGTCGGACGAAAATTCGCCGAGTACTGGGACGTCGCGTGGTTCGAGCGCCCGCTGCGCCTGGAACCTCGCGCGGCACGGTGAGGGCCGAATGAACACCTCGACGGCGAGATCGGCCCGGCACCTTCGCAGGATGCCGGGCCGGTTCGAGGCGACGATCAGAAGTTGATCGTGTAGTTGACGCGCATGAAGCGCGGCGTGTAGAGGCTCGTGGGGTTGGCCCACGTACCGCCCTGTGTCGCGTTGCCGGCGCTGTACGCGTAGGTCGTGTTGTACCCCGTCGCGTAGTTCGTGTTCAGCAGGTTGTTGAGATCGATGCCGACGTCGGATCGCGTCCGGCCGAAGCGCAGCACCTTCGCGAAGCGCATGTCGATCTGCGTTCGACGGTTGTCTGCGTACACGCGGTTGAGGTTGTCCGCGATCTGAATCGTCGTGGTGCCGGTGGGCGTCGCGCCGACCGGCAAGTGCCCGAGCGACGCCGCGATCACGGCGTTCGGCACGATCCACTGCGCGGAGTTGCCGCCGCCTGCGAGCGTCGCGCCCGCCGGCGGCGCGCCGAGCTGCACGGGCGGCTGCGAGCGCACCGTCGCGCTCACCAGCACGTCGATCTTCGGGATGATGTAGATCGCCAGGCCGCGCACCGTCGTCTGGAAGGGATCGACGCTGCGGCAGCCGCGCGGATCGGGCCCTGCGGAGACGTTGTTGACCGAATTCACCTGGTTGTACTTCGTCGCCGTCGCGCAGTCGTCGATCACGGCGCGGCCGGTGCTCGTCCCGATCGACGTGTTCAGCCCTTCGCGCAGGCGCGCGTTGAGCGTGAAGTCGACGCCGTGCCAGTAGCTCGTGCGCTCCGCCCCGTAGTCGCTCTCCCACGTGAGATAGGTCTTCGACGGAATCGCGTTGGCCGCGGCGGTCGGCGAATAGACGGTGATCGGGTAGCCGCCGCCGTTCGGCAGCCGCGAATCCTGCGGCGCCGTCAGCGTGTAGGTCTCGTACGCCGTGTTGACGTCGCGATTGAGATCGTCGGTGACGAAGAAGCCGAAGAAGTTCCGGCGCGTGTAGCTGACTTCCGCGGTCACGCGCGGCAGGATTTGCTGCTGGAGCGTGGCGGCCCACTGGTAATCGCCCGGACGCTTGCCCCAGCCGTGCGTCACGTCGGGGTTGACGATCGTCGCCGCGCCCGCCTTGCCGAAGTTGGCCTGATTCCCGACTGCCGCGGCGCAGACGTCGCCGCCGCTCGCCGATCGATCCTGCGCGCCCGGGTTGAGTAGGTCGCAGTCGACGACGAAGTTGCGGTTCGAGTCCGTCCAGCCGCGGTTCGTGACGTTGCGCACGACGGTGAAGCCCGGATTGGTCGACGTGTACGGCGGATCGTTCGCGGCGTACGCGAGGTAGCGGCCCCAGTTGAATTTGACCGCCGACTTTCCGTCGCCGAACAGGTCGTAGGCGACGGCGACGCGCGGCGTGAGATCGTTGTACGCGTCGATGCCCGGCGTCCTGTTGATCGTGATCGCCGTCGGATTCAGGAACGAGGTCCGCGTCGTGCCGTTCTGCTCGACCGGCGCGTAGCTCGACGCGCGGTCGTAGCGCAGCGCGCCCTGCAGCGTCAACCGGCTGCGGGTCCAGCTGTCCTGGATGAAGATGCCCTGGAGTTTGGTGATGGTGCGGCGGCCGAAATCGGGCAGGCCGATCTTCACGCTGTGCGCGCCGGTCACGTAGGACGCCGACGCACGCCAGCCGTCGGTCTTACCCACGGCCCATCCCCACGATTCCACCGCGCGGTACGCGTAGTTCGGCTGCGGCGCGAAGCGCTGCCCCGTCGCCGGATTGACCGCGTTCGACTGCTCCGTCACCGGAATCAGATCCGTGATGCCGTCGGGCGGCGGGAAACCGAAGATCGGGTTGTAGCGGAACGCGGTATAGCCGGCCTCGAGCAGCAGCTTGTTGCTCACCGGCATCGTCCACAGCGGCTGATTGACGTAGAACGGCGCGTCGAAGTAGCCGCGCGCGGCCGTCGACGTCGCCTCCGGCGACTGGAACGGCGCGGCGTTGTTGCCAAGCCCGATCCAGTCGGCGCCGCGATTGTGGCAGCCTTGCGTGTCGACGTTCAACGGCGTGCCCTCGCAGCGGTGCTGGTACTCGGAGCTGAACGTGATGCGGTTCCGCCCGATCTGTCCGGTCAGGCGGCCGATGAACATCTGCCGGTCCTGCACCAGACGCGCGTTGACCGGCGAGCCGACCCAGTCCCAGCGCGATCGGTCACCCGTGTTCGCATTGGCCGTGATGCCTTCGAGCGCCGTCTGCGTGTCGAGGTTGCGGTAGCTGCCGTAGAACCACAGACGGTCCTTCATGATCGGCCCGCCGAACGAGCCGCTGGCGTCGTACGCCTGAATGATGCCGGGCGTCTGCGTCAGGCCGATGAGGCGCAGGTCGTCGGTGAGATTGTTGCCGCGCGACCATCCGCCGGCCGCGTTGAAGAACGCGTTGCCGCCGAAGGCGTTGCCGCCGGACTTCGGCACGAGGTTCATCACCGGCCCGCCGATGTCGCTTTCGCCGAGTCCGCCGCCGACGATGACGGCGATCTCCTCCGAGTTCGGGGTGTCGTAGACGTACGACGACACGCCGCCGCTTCGCGCGGCGGCGATCGTCATGCCGTTGACCGTCATGCGCCCTTCGCCGGCCACCGAGGCGGAGTTCGCGGTGCTCGAGTGCGCGTTGAAGAACGTCATCGTCGGCGAGAGCGCCGGGCCGTTGGTGTCGACGGTGAGGCCGGGCGTCGCGTTGAGCAGCGCGCCGACGGCGCGCGCCACCGGCAGCGCCTGGATGAGGTCCTTGTTCATCACGACCTCACGCTTCGCGTTCTGCACGTCGACGAGCGGCGTTTCGCCGGTCACCGTGATCGTTTCCGAGAGCGCGCCGACGCGCATCTCGATCGGAATCGTGACGGTCTGCCTGCCCGAGAGCTCGATGTTCGCGCGGCGCACCGTCGTGAAGCCGCTGAGCGTGAACGTCAGCGTGTAGGCGCCGGGCTGCAGATCGATGATCCGGTACTGCCCCGATCCGTCGGTCGTCGCCGACCGCGATTTCTCAATCAGCGCCGGGCTGGCCGCCTCGACGGTGACGCCGGGCAGGACCGCGCCCGACGGGTCGTGGACCGTGCCGGTCAGGATGGCTTGCGCCAGGAGCGGCCTGGGCAGCAGCAGCAGGACCGTAACAATCGCCAGGCACTTCGCGACGATGCGCATAACCTCATCTCCTTCGAACACCGAGCCGTCACGCCGTCGAAGAATAGGCAGGCGATATCTGAAATGTCAATCTGCGGATCGGCGATCCCGAAAATCAGCGCACGAGCCGCCTCTGGCCGCGTTTTTTCCGAGGGCGCCGGTTCACGCGGCGGTCGGTGATCGCGGCGTCGAACGCTCGGGATCGTCAGCACGCCGTGAGCGAGGGTCGTGTAAAGTTGCCGTCTAACCGGAGCTGATTCTATGGACTGCCCTCGAACCGTGCGTGTTCTCGCGATAGCCGGCCTCGGTCTCCTGAGCGGCGCAGCCGCCTGCTCGCCGGCGAAATCGACGGCGCCCGCCGCGCAGACGACCGCCGCGCAGGCGCCGCTCTGGGGCGACCTCAAGCCGGTCGTCTCGGTGAAAGAGCTGATGAAGTACATGATCGATCCGGTCGCGGACAACGTCTTCAACGCGGTCGGAACCACGGTCACCAGGCAGGGGACGATCGACATCCAGCCGAAGACTGAAGACGACTGGGACAAGGTCCGCACCGGCGCCGTCTCGCTCGCCGAAGGCGCGTACCTCCTCAAGATTCGGCGGCCGTTCACGCCGCCCGGCGACGAAAACGACAGCGCCGGCCCGGACGCCGTCGAACTCTCGCCGGCGCAGATCACCGCCAAGGTGGAGCGCGATCCCGTCGAGTGGAATGCGCGCATCGAAGCGCTGCGAAACGTGGCGCTCGAGGCGCTCGACGTCGCGAAGCGGAAGGACGTCGCCGAATTGTGGGACGTCGGCGAGAATCTCGACAAGGCGTGCGAGGCGTGCCATCGCAGCTACTGGTATCCAGGCGAAGGCGCCGAGTTCTATCGGAAGCTGCAGCGGCGCCTCGACGAGTTCCACGACCAGGCATCGAAGGGCGGCGCCGCCGCGAAGCCGGGAACGCCGAAGCGATGAGAGGCCGCACATGACGTTCGGATCGAAAGAAACGATCGCCGCCGGCGTCGCGGCGGCGCTCGCCGCGACGATCGGCGTCGGCGTCGGCGCCCGCGCGCTGGTGCACGGCGAGCAGATCGCCGCGCCGAAAAAAGCGGCGATGGTGGACGACGTCTTCAGGAACGTCCAGGCGCTCACGACGATCGGCGTCGGCGTCGGCGCCCGCGC
Source organism: Acidobacteriota bacterium (assembly GCA_003223775.1). Taxonomy (GTDB): domain Bacteria; phylum Acidobacteriota; class Vicinamibacteria; order Vicinamibacterales; family CAVVIG01; genus QHWK01. The sequence continues at coordinate 954 of QHWK01000081.1, read as the reverse complement.
GCTGGTGCACGGCGAGCAGATCGCCGCGCCGAAAAAAGCGGCGATGGTGGACGACGTCTTCAGGAACGTCCAGGCGCTCAAAGGCATCGGCGTCGACGACTTCATGCTGACGATGGGCATCATGTCGGCGGCCGTCGGCTCCGACTGCGTCGGCTGCCATCCGTCGGCCGGCACCGATCACGTCGACTGGGCGCTCGATACGCCGAGAAAGCGGACCGCGCGCCGCATGGTGCAGATGGTGGCCTCGATCAACCGCGACAACTTCAACGGCCGCCAGGTCGTCACCTGCTGGACCTGCCATCGCGGCCGCGATCGCCCGGTGACGACGCCGACGCTGGACGTCGTCTACGGCCCGCCCGTCGACGAGTCGGACGACGTGCTGACGCCGGCCAGGGGCGTCGCCACCGTCGATCAGGTGCTCGACAAGTACCTGCGGGCGATCGGCGGCGCCGGGAACACCGCGCGCGTCACCAGCTTCGTCGCGACGGGCAAGAGCGTCGGCTACCGCGGCTTCGGCGGCGGCGGCGTCGTGGAAGTGGCGGCCGAGGCGCCCGACAAGCGCGCGACGCACATCAGCTTCCCCGAGTATCCGGATCGCGGCGTCAGCGTGCGCACCTACGACGGGCGCAGCGGCTGGATCGCCACGCCGCTCGCCGTCGTCCCGAAGTACGAGCTCGCCGGCAGCGAGCGCGATGGCGCGCGCCTCGACGCGATGCTGTCGTTCCCCGCGCAGGTCACGCAGGCGCTCACGAGCCTTCGCGTCGGCCCGCCGTCGACGATCGGCGACAAGGACGTGACGGTTCTGCAGGGAAACGGCCCGAACGGCACACTGGCGACGCTGTACTTCGACGATGCATCAGGCCTGCTGGTGCGCATGGTGCGCCACGGGCGTTCGCCGATCGGCCGCGTGCCGACGCAGGTGGACTACGCCGATTACCGCGACGTCGGCGGCAT
>QHWK01000080.1 GCA_003223775.1 Acidobacteriota bacterium | reverse complement strand
GTCGTCGGGCGTGAAGGCGTACTCGAATTCGGCGCCGATGATCAGCACGCCGAAGCCGAGCGCGCCGCCGCGCACCTGCCGGGTCTCCGGCGTCGTGTTCGCGCCGATAAACCCCGTAATGTCGGCGCGAGCCGGGGCCGCCGGGAGGAGCGCGAGGAAGAGGAAGAGAACCAGGCGGTTACGGCCCATCCGTCCATAGTAGTACAATTCACCGTAAGTCCCGTGAAATCTCATCATTACAGCCAGTACGCCGCCGCGCTGCGCACCGAGCTCGGCCGGGCGATTCCGCGCGACGTGCTGCGCGAGCTGCACACGAAGCGCGCGACGCGCCACGCCGCGATCGCGCTGCGGCAGTTCGCGATCCTCGCGCTTGCGACGTGGGGCCTCGTCGCGTTTGCGAACCCGCTCGTCTGGGTACCCCTCGCGTTCGTGCAGGGCTTCACGGTCTTCAATTTCACGGTGCTGCTGCACGAGGTCGTCCACCACACGGTCTTCGATCGGCGGCGGCCGCGCCTCGAGCGCATGCTGGCATGGCTCTACGCCGTGCCGAGCGGCATCTCGTCGAGCCAGTTCACGCGGTGGCACCTCGATCACCACGCGGAGCTCGGCTCGGAAGAAGACGATCCGAAGCGCCATCATCTGTCGCCGAAGATCAACGCGCGGTGGTTCAAGCTCCTGTACTGCTCGCCGGCGCTCTTCCCGATCTATTTCCGCGCCGCGCGCCGCGAGAGCTCGACGTATCCGGAGACGCTGCAGCGGCAGATTGCGTTCGAGCGGAAGGTGTCGATCGCCGCGCACCTCGCGGTGCTCGCCCTCATCTGGACGATCTTCGGGTTCGCCGCCGCGCTGCGCGCGTACGTGATTCCGGTGTTCTTCGTCTTTCCGATCGCCTTCACGCTGAACCGGCTCGGGCAGCACTACGACATCGAGCCTGGCGACCCGGCGCAGTGGGGCACGCTGATGCGCGGCCACTGGTTCTGGAACTTCGCGTTCCTCAACTCGAACTATCACCTCGAGCATCATTACTTCGCGGGCGTGCCGTTCTACCGCCTCCCGGCGCTGCAGCGCGCGCTCGTGCCCTTCTACGCGCGCCGGCGGATCCGTTGGCAGACCTACTCGGGTCTGGTGTACGGTTGGCTCGTCGAGAATCGCGCGCCGCACACCAACTGGACGACGGCGCGCGAACACACACGCGAGGACCGCGATGCGCTGGCTGCCGCTCGTCACGCTGCTCCTGTCGATCTCGTCCGCCCAGACGCCCCGCGGCGTTGACGTTTCCGCGCTCACGATCGGATCACCTGTCGTCGTCGCCGAGCTCGATCTCGGCAAGCTGAAAGGCGCGCTGCGCCGCATCGCGTGGTCGCCCGACGGCGGCGAGCTGTACGTGCAGACCGCCGAGGGCAGCGCCGCCGCGCCGAAGCTGCGCCACTACATCGTCGCTGCGGCGGCGGGCGCGGCGGTGGCGCCGGCGGGCGATGCCCCGGAGTGGGCCGAAGCGTACTGGGCGTTCAAATCCGATCGCTTCGCGCCGGGCGTCGAGTCGATGATGATCGACGTGGATCAGAAGTACGAGACGCTGAAGTTCGGCACCGGATCGGCGGGCGCGGCCGACCGCGCGTCGGATCCGGCGGGCGCTGGCAACATCAACGTCGCGGCGAACGTGGAGAAGGCGTCGGAGAGCCAGAAGGTGCACGTCGTGCGGCTGACGCTCGCCGGAGAAACGATCAGCGAGTTCGTCAACGAGGCGGCGGTGCCCGGCTTGATGTTCGGCTGGGGCCCGCGGTCGAGCCCGGCGTGGTCCACGGACGGATCACGGATCGCGTGGGCGCAGAAGGGCCGCGGCAAGAAGTGGACGCTCGTCGTCGCCGACGTTCGGAGCGAGCCGTGATGTGGAAGCTGGTTGCTCTTCCGTCCGTCGCCGCGATGGCGCTGATGCTCGCGACGAGGGTGGCAGCGCAGGCGCCCTTGTCGCCGCTCAACGTGTCGGCGCTTGCGGTCTCGCAGCCGCAGATGATCTGCGAGATCGATCTCGCGACGCTCAAGGGCGAGCTGCGGCGCCTGTCGTGGTCGCCGGACGCGGCGTATCTCCATCTGCAGACGGTGGAAGATCGGACGATCGCTCACGACTTCATCATCGCGCTCGAGGACCGCGAGCTCTCGGTCGCCTTCGGCGAGCCCGAGTGGGCCGCGGCCTACTGGGCGCGCAAGTCGGATCTCGCCGCGCCGGGGCTGCCGTCGCTCAAGCTGGAGATCACGCAAGCGAACCGCCGCACGCGGCCGATGCCGTTCACCGGCGGCTTCGCGAACGGCGGCGCGCAGACGCCCGACGTGAAAAACTCCGTCGACGCTTACGAGGCGGAGGTGACGCTGCGCCTCGCGGGCGTCGAGATCGGCAACTGGATCAACGGCGCGCCGCTGGCGGGCGAGACGTTCGGCTGGGGGCCGACGGGAAGCGGCGCGCTCACGTTCGTCGATCGTCAGGGCCGCCTCTCTCTCGTCGACGAGCGCCGCCGCACGCAGATGGCGGCCGGCGTGAAGGGCGCGTGGATGCCCGCGTGGTCCGGCGACGGAGCGCGCATCGCGTTCCTGCAGAAGAGCGGCCGGCGCCGGTACCGCCTGATGATCGCCGCCGTCACCGCGCGCTGAGCGGCATCGAACCAAGCGCGCCGGAAGCTCCGCAGCGCCGTGATACTCTGAAGCGTTCATGGACTGTCGGCTGACCGAGGAGCAGGAGCTGCTGCGGCGCACCGTCCGCGAGTTCGCGGAGACCGAAATCCGCCCGCACGTCCGCGACTGGGATCAGGATCAGCATTTCCCGACCGAGCTGATGCCGAAGCTCGCGGCGCTGGGCCTGCTCGGCATCCAGTTTCCCGAGCAGTACGGCGGCGCCGGCATGACGGCCGTCGACTACTGCATCTGCATCGAGGAGCTCGCGCGCGTCGATCCCGGGGTCGCCCTCTCGGTGGCGGCGCACAACGGCCTGTGCGCGTCGCACATCGCGCTCTTCGGCAGCGAGGCGCAGAAGCAGGCCTATCTCGTCCCGCTCGCGCGCGGCGAGAAGATCGGCGCGTGGGGCCTCACCGAATCCACCTCCGGCAGCGACGCGGCGGGCATGCGCACCACCGCGGCGCGCGCGGGCGCATGCTGGGTGATCAACGGATCGAAGACGTTCACCACGCATGGCCGCGTCGGCGACGTGATGGTCGTGATGGCCGTCACGAACCGCGCCGCCGGAGCGAAAGGGATCTCCGCCTTCGTCGTCGAGCGCGGCACGCCGGGGTTCTCCCCGGGCAAGAAGGAAGACAAGCTCGGGATGCGCGCGAGCGACACGAGCGAAGTCCTCTTCGAGAACTGCCGGATTCCCGCCGATCAGCTGATTGGCGAGGAAGGGCAGGGATTCGTCAACACGATGCAGGTGCTCGACGCCGGCCGCATCGGCATCGCCGCGCTCGCGGTCGGCCTCGCACAGGGCGCGTACGAAGCGGCGCTCAACTACGCGCGCGAGCGCAAGGCGTTCGGCCGGACGATCACGTCGTTCCAGGCGATCCAGTTCAAGCTGGCCGACGCGGCGACGAAGATCGAGGCCGCGCGGCTGCTCACCTATCGCGCGGCGTATCTGAAGCAGCAGGGGCAGCGCACGACGCTCGAGTCGTCCATGGCGAAGCTGTACGCGAGCGAGATCGCGGTGCGCGTCGCCGACGACTGCGTGCAGATCCACGGCGGGTACGGCTTCGTGAAGGACTATCCCGCCGAGAAGTACTTCCGCGACGTCAAGCTCACGACGATCGGCGAAGGGACGAGCGAGATCCAGCGGCTCGTCATCGCGCGCCAGCTCCTGTCGCGATGACGGCGTCCACGACATTCAAGCTTTTTTCTGCGGGCTCTACGAGCTTTGCGTTAATCGTCGTCTGGTGACACCGTTGGCCGAGCGCGTGCTGGCGGGGGACCCGCGCGCGATCGCGCGCGCCATTTCGCTCATCGAGGACGAGGATCCGGCGAGCGGCGAGATGGTCCGCTGCATCTTCGGCCGCACCGGACAGGCGTACCTGATTGGCGTCACCGGTCCACCGGGCGCGGGCAAGAGCACGCTCGTCGATCGGCTCGTGGGCGAGATCCGTTCTCCGAGCGGGCAAGGACCGCAACGGGAGCAGAGGCCGCCGCGTGTTGGCGTGATCGCCGTCGATCCGACGAGCCCGTTCAGCGGCGGCGCGGTGCTCGGCGATCGGCTCCGTATGCAGGCCCACGCGCAGGACGAGGGCGTCTTCATCCGCAGCATGGCGACGCGCGGCCATCTCGGCGGCCTCGCGCGCGCCACCGGCGACGCGGCGCTCGTGCTCGACGCCGCCGGCACCGAGATCATCATCATCGAGACGGTCGGCGTCGGGCAGGACGAGGTGGACATCATCCGCACCGCCGACGTGTCGGTCGTGACGCTCGTGCCCGGCACGGGCGACGAAGTGCAGGCGCTCAAGGCCGGCATCATGGAGATCGCCGATATCTTCGTCGTCAACAAAGCGGATCGCGAGGGCGCCGATCGGCTCGTGGCGACAGTCGAGGCGAACCTCGCGCTGCACGCGTACGCCGGCGGCGAGTGGCGTCCGCCGATCGTGAAGACCGTCGCGACGAGCGGCCACGGCGTCGCGGAGCTGGCCGCCGCGATCGCGGCGTTCCGGGAGCATTCGCGGGCGGCGCAGCAGACGCGGCGCAAGACGCGCAGCGAGTACCGCCTGCGCAAGCTAGTCGCGCAGCGGTTCATGGCCCATCTCGAGCGCGACGTCCTCGCGCCGGGGGAGCTGGCCGCGATCGTGGACCGAATCGCCACGCGCGAGATCGATCCGTATTCGGCGGCGAGCGATCTGCTGGAGCGCGCCGGCCTGAAAAAGACGACGTGAACGCCACGCTCGACCATGTCGGCATCGCGGTGAAGGACCTCGCGGCCGCGCTCGCGTTCTATCGCGACGCGCTCGGCCTCGAGATCGACGCGCCCGAAGAGGTGGCCGCGCAGCGCGTCCGCGCGCATTTCGTGCCGGTCGGCGAATCGAAGCTCGAGCTGCTCGAGGCGACGGCGCCCGAGTCCGCGATCGCGAAATACGTGGACAAGCGCGGCCCCGGCCTCCACCACATCACGCTGCGCGTCGACGACATCGCCGAGGCCGTCGCGCAGGTGAAAGCCCGCGGCGCGCGGATGATCGACGAGCAGCCGCGGCCGGGCGCCGAAGGCGCCCTGGTCGCCTTCATTCATCCGTCGAGCGCGCACGGCGTGCTCGTGGAGCTGAAGCAGGCGGCGGGCGCGCATCTGGTGTCTCGAGTGCAGCGGTTCATCCTCGGGGACCTCGAGCTGATCTCGCTCTGCGATGGATTCTTTCGCCTCGACGGCGGCTCGATGTTCGGCGCCGTTCCCAAGGCGTTGTGGGAGAAGAGAGCGCCGGCCGACGCGGAGAACCGCGTCACGCTGGCGATGCGGCCGCTCGTCGTCCGCGGCGCGCGCACGATGCTGATCGACGCGGGCATCGGCGACAAGCGCGACGAAAAACGCCACCGTCTGTTCGCCGTCGACCGCCGGCGCAACCTCGATCACACGCTTGCCGAGGCGGGTCTGTCGCCGGAAGACATCGACATCGTGCTCGCCACGCACCTGCACTTCGACCACGCCGGCGGTTTCACCGTTCGCGACGCCTCGGGCCGGGCGCATCCGAGATTCCCGCGCGCGCAGTACATCGTGCGCCGCGGCGAGTGGGACGACGCGGGACGTCCGAACGATCGGATGCGGTGGGCCTACGCGGCGGACGACTACGCGCCGCTCGCCGACGCCGGCGTCCTGCAGCTCGTCGACGAGGACGCGACGATCATGCCCGGCGTGAAGGTGCGGCGCACCGGCGGCCACACCGCCCATCATCAGATCGTCCTGATGGAGTCGGGCGGCAGGACGGCGGCCTTCGTCGCCGATCTCGTCCCGACGACGGCGCACGCGTCGGACGCGTGGATCTCGGCGCTCGATCAGTTCCCGGTCGAGACGCTCGCGGCGAAGCAGCGTTTTGGCGCCGACGCGCTCGCGCGCGAGACGCTCGTCTTCTTCGAGCACGATCCGGCGGTCGCCGCCGGTTACTTTCACGACGCCGGCGGAAAGCGGCAGGTCGCGCCGGCCCCGCACCCACAATCATGAGCATCGAGATCGGCATCATCGGCGGCAGCGGGCTGTACGACATGGCAGAGGTCACCGACCGGGAGGAGAAGGCGATCACCACGCCGTTCGGCGATCCGTCCGGGCCGTACGTGCTCGGCACGCTGCGCGGCCGGCGCGTCGCCTTCCTCGCACGGCACGGCGTCGGCCACCGGATTTTGCCGTCGGAGCTGAACTTTCGCGCGAACATCTACGGGTTCAAGGCGCTCGGCGTCGAGCGGATCCTGTCGGCGAGCGCCGTCGGCAGCCTGAAGCACGAGTACAAGCCGCTCGACATCGTCGTCCCCGATCAGTTCTTCGATCGGACGAAGGGACGCATCAGCACGTTCTTCGGCCGCGGCATCGTCGCGCACGTCGCGTTTGCGCATCCGCTCTGCGCCGACGTCTCGACGATCGCCGCCGATGCGGCGGAGAAGGTCGGCGCGCGAGTTCATCGCGGCGGTACGTACGTGAACATGGAAGGGCCGCAGTTCTCGACGCTCGCGGAATCGAAGCTGTACCGCTCGTGGGGGATGGACGTGATCGGGATGACCAACCTGCAGGAAGCGAAGCTCGCGCGCGAGGCGGAGATCTGCTAC
>QHWK01000079.1 GCA_003223775.1 Acidobacteriota bacterium | reverse complement strand
TACGTTGATGTAATCCACCTGCGCGCATGGCTGCGGCCTTGCCATCCAGTCGTCCATGATGAGACGACTCTGCTGCGCGCTGATCCTGGCCGCCGCGCTGCTCGGCGGTTTCGAAGGACATCTGTTCGCCGTACCGGCCGCTCCGACGCCGCTCGCGCCCGCAAACGGCGCGAGCGTTCAGGAGCCTTTCACGATCTCGTGGTCGGCGGTTTCCGATCCCGCGGGCATCGTCGCCTACAACTGGCAGGTGAGCTCGTCGTCGACGTTCTCGCCGGTCGTCAAGCAGAACTCGACGAACCCCGGCGTCACGTCGGACACGGTGAGCGGCCTCAACAACGGCACGTATTTCTGGCGCGTGCAGGCCGTAGACGGGTCGTTCAATCAGGGCACGTGGTCGCAGACGCGAAGCTTCACCGTCTCCGGCGTCAGCGCCAACGCGCTGCCCGCGCCTGCGCTCAACCCGCCCAAAGGCTACTCGACGTTCCATCCCTTTGAGGTGATGACGTTCACGTGGAGCGCGGTGCCCGGCGCCGCGACCTACATGCTGCAGTCGTCGAGCGACTCCAGCTTCCCCGTCTCGACGACCGTGAAGTTCGACAACATCCCGAACACGAACACGACCTATTCGTTCGCGATCGGCAACCCGGAAGGAAACTATTTCGCGCGCGTATACGCCGTGGACGCCAACGGCGTCACGAGCGCGCCGTCGAACGTCGATTCGTTCTCAGTCTTCTACAACAACCCGCTGCCGGCCCCGCCGTCGCCGCTCGCGCCCGCCAACGGCGCGACGCTCACGCTGCCGATCACGCTCCAGTGGACCGACGTCCCGAATCCGCAGCCGGGCGGCTACGATCTCCAGATCGCGAAGGACAGCGGCTTCAGCCAGATCGAAGAGCTCGACACACAGCTGAACAACCCGACGCGCACGGTGCTGTCGCTGACGCCTGGAAAGAAGTTCTGGCGCGTGCACTCGGTGCAGGGCGACGCCTCGCCGACGACGGCGGCGGTGACGGCGTGGTCGGCTGCCGGAACCTTCACCGTCAGCTCGGCGCCGCCGACGCCGGTGTCCGTATCGTTCACGACCAATCCGCTGGCGAGCGGCAACACGACGTGGGTGCAGGTGCAGCTCACGAGCGCGCCCGCGACGGCGACCAGCGTCGCTCTCGCGAGCTCGAACCAGAGCGCCGCGCCGGTGCCGGCGGCGATCACCATGCCTGCCAACATCGGGTGGGCGCAGTTCCAGATGACGGCGGGCCAGGTCGCCTCGGCGACGCCCGCGAGAATCACGGCGACGCTCAACGGCGGATCCGCATCCGGCGACATCACTATCGGCGAGACGGCGCTGAAGTCGCTGACGGTGTCGCCGAGCACGATCAACGGCGGCGCGACCGCTGGCGCGATCGTGCAGCTCAACGGACAGGCGCCTCCCGGCGGCGCGACCGTGACGCTCTCGAGCGACAACCCGAACGTCACGCCTCCCTCGTCCGTGTTCGTGAACCCGGGGTCCTTCTCCACGTCGTTCTCGCTGCCGACGAACATGGTGACGGCGAACACGACGGCCACGCTGACCGCCACGTGGAACGGCGCCAGCGTGCAGGGCAAGGTGACGCTGACGCCGCAGCCGAGCCCGACGTCGCTGACGCTCAATCCGACATCCACCGTCGGCACCGGCGGCAGCTCGTTCGGCCGCGTGACGATCGCATCGGCGCAGTCGACCGATTCGATCTTCCAGCTCACGAGCAGTCATCCGGCGATCGCGCAGATCCCTGGCAGCGTGACGATTCCCGCCGGCGCGACCGCCGGCGGGTTCAACATCTTCACGACGCAGGTGACGACGCAGACGGTCGTGACGATCTCGGTGACCGGCGGCGGCGTCACGCAATCGGCGACGCTGACGGTGAATCCCGACGCGCCGGCGTCGACGTCGATCGCGTCGGTGTCGGTAAGTCCGTCGAGCGTGAGCGGCGGCACATCGACGTCGGGCAGCGTCACGCTGACGAGCGCGGCGCCGGCGGGTGGCATGACGGTGGCGTTGTCGAGCAACAACGCCGCGGCGAGCGTGCCGGCGAGCGTGGCCGTGACGGCAGGCGCGACGAGCGCCTCGTTCTCGATCGCGACGACCGCCGTCGCGGCGTCCACGACGGTGACGATCACCGCGTCCGCCGGCGGCGCGAGCAAGAGCGCGGCGTTGACGGTGACGCCGCAGGCTCAGGGCGGCGCGACGCTGACGGTGACCGCGACCGGACGAAGCGGCGAGCGCGTGACGTCGAGCCCCGCCGGCATCAACGTCTCGGTCGGCAGCACCGGCTCGGCGTCGTTTGCTGTCGGCGCGTCGATCACGCTCAGCGTGACAAACGGCCGCGACGCCGTCTGGTCGGGCGCCTGCTCGAGCAACGGCAGCAAGACGAAGACGTGCCGGTTCACGCTGGCCGGCAACGCGTCGGTCGCGGTGAACGTGCAGTGATGTGAAGGGTGTATCTGCGGAAGACGCGAGTGCGTGAACGTTACGCGGAAGAGCGCACGTTGCAAGACCTGTAGGGCGAGGCTTTCAGCCTCGCCGCTGGCGACCCTGAAAGGGTCGCCTTACATTGGTCTTGCAACGTGCTCCTGATTAGAACGGATAGTACGCGCCGCCGTCGCTCGGGAACGGCACGACAACGATGTTCGACCGCTCGGCGACGATGTGAGAGTCCTTCGCGCGCTGGTCGCCAGCGGTGACGAAGAAGCCGACCTGCTCGCCGACCGCCGGCTGGTGATACGTCAGCGGCGCCCAGATCTGCGGGTTGTAGTACCAGTTGCTCGCGTACCGCGAGGGCGGTCCGCCGCTGCGGCCGAGGCCGTACCAGTACTCCACGCCGCCCGCCGTATACCAGCGGCCGCCGTGGTTGACGACCATCCACACGGTGTACTGCAGGCCGCCGTCCCAGCCCGGAGGCACGACGTCGGGCCAGCGTCCCGCGCCGTCCTTCTTCGTGAAGTCGATCGCGAGGCCTGACGCGTTGAAGTCCAGCGCGCGGATCGTCGCCGTCGCCGGCCAGCTGCGCACGTCAGGCGAGCCGACGATGCTGATCGAGTTGATGTCGATCGCGTCGTTCGAGGTCGGCGTCGGCGTCGGCGTGGGCGTCGGATCCGGCGTGGGCGTCGGCGCGGGCGCGGGCGGCGGCGCAGTCGGCTGCGGCTTGCGCATCACCTCGACGCCGCTCACCGGTCCCATGCACGTCGTGCCGCTGAACGGGATCCGCAGCGTGTTGCCGTTGTCTTCGATCGCGCCGTTGCCCGTCAGCGTGAAGGGGCAGCCCGGAAGGCCCGGGCCCGTGCCGGTGCCGTTCACCGTCATCGCGACGCTGGTGCCGCTCAACTGGCCCGTCGCGTTGCCGCTGATCGTGATGCCGCCGCCGCAGTCGCCGGTGAACGTGCCGGCGATCGATGTCGGCGTCTGCGAGGCGATCTGATAATGGAAGTTGCCGCACGTGCTGCCGGTCGGCAGCGTCGGCAGCGCGTTGGAGCTCCACATGCCCACGAGCGTGTTGCCCGAGGCCGAGGAGCCGGACGGGTTCGTGTTGATCGAAGTCGGCGTCAGGACGTTCGTCGAATGGTCGAAGCCGCACGCCCCGGCCATTAACGCCGCCGACACCAGCGCCAGCGAAAGGGTCCCTCTCATTACATCCCTGTGACGGAACGCACGCTTCTGCATGCTTCCGGCGAAAACGACGTGTTTTTTCGGTTGAAAGAGAATCAACCAACCTGATCCATAGCAGGATGCTGGCCAGATGACTCCAGCACTCTTATCGACCGCTGAGGCCCGCGCAGTAGTGTGCAGGTATGGTTCAGCTGGGGATCGTGTGGCGTACGCCGCCGAGGTAATCGCGCAGGCCGTCGTGCGTGCTGCGGAACGCCAGGCGTTCCCACGGAATTCGTGATCGCTCGAACTCCGCGCTCTCGAGGCACTCCTCGTCAATGCACAGCGTGCCGCCGATCGCCGTCGCCGCGTAGACGACGATCACGGGCGCGCGGCCGGGATATGAGTAGACGTTCACCAGGCCGTCGAGCCGCACGTCGAGGCCGCACTCTTCGCGCGCTTCGCGCACCGCCGCCGCCGTCAGCGCCTCGCCGCGATCGACGTAGCCGCCTGGAAATACCCAGAGCCCGTAGCCCGGCTCGATCGCGCGGCGCACGAGCACGATCCGTCCGCCGCTCGTTTCGATGATCGTGCCGACGGCGATCTTCGGATCGATGTAGAAGACGAAGCCGCACTGCGTGCACACGGGCCGCTCCGGTTCGCTCGGCTTCAGCAGGCGGCGCTCGAGTGCGCCGCCGCAGCGCGGACAGAACCGGTACGCGTGGGAGTCGTCGTGCGGGTGAAGGTGATTCACACTACAATTTTCGCATGTCCATCCTGAAGGTCGCGCGCATGGGGCACCCGGTGCTGCGCGCCAAGGCGCGGACGGTCGACAAGCACGAGCTGCGCGGCGCGGCGCTGCAGCGCTTGATCGACGACATGATGGAGACGATGGCCGAGTATCACGGCGTGGGGCTTGCGGCGCCGCAGGTGCACGAGGGACTGCGGCTGTTCGTCGCGGCGCTCGACGCGGACGACGACGGCGACGGCGACGGCGACGCGGAGCCGCTCGCGATCGTCAACCCCGAAATCACCGTCGTCGGCGCCGACGTCGTCGAGGACTGGGAGGGCTGCCTGAGCATCCCGGGCGTCCGCGGCCGCGTGCCGCGCGCGAGAGAGATCAAGGTGCGCGCCTTCGATCGGAAGGGCGATCGCATCGAGCTGAGCGCGCACGATTTTCCGGCGCGCGTCATCCAGCACGAAACCGATCATCTCGACGGCATCCTGTTCTTCGATCGGATGAAGTCGCTCGAGACGCTGACCTTCCTCGAGGAATACTCCCGCTACTGGGCGAAGGACTGACGCTTCCGCTCCATCGCGCGTTCGGCGTGCAGCCGCTCGCTGCGCGATGCGGCGGTACGACGGATGTCCCTGCGGCGCGCTTCGCAGCTCGATGAGGTGCATGGCCTCGCGAGCGTTCATGTCCATGTAGAAGCGGATGCGATACGCCATCACCACCGCGTATGCGGCGGCGTCGCGCAGCCCCGCGGCGGCGAGCCGTTCGTGGAGCTCCGCTGATTCGTCCATCACGCGGCGCCAGTCGGCGAGCGCGCCCGCCTCTTCGATCGCGGCCGGCTCGGTGTAGCCGTGGCGCGGGTCGAGCCTCTGCCACTCGATCGTCAGCAGACGATGGCGCTGGAGATCGCGGAAGGCGCCGTAGTCGGCGAGCACGTCGAAGCGGTAGCCGGTGCGCTCGAACGCGCGCCCCGGCTTGTGGCGCCGGTTCGCGCGGCGGCCGACGTAGGCGCGCAGGAGCGCCGCGCGGTCGTCGGCCGACATCCTGCGCGCGATCGCGAGCAGCTGATCGTCGGGGAGCGACGAAGCCGAGTAGAGCGCCGCGGCGACGACCTTCAGCTCGCCGTCGCGATCGAAGTCGACGAGCGTAACCTCGTCGCGCGGCTCCGGGATCGCGTCGGCCAGGTACGGCGCCGCGGCGCGCTCGAAGTCGTGCCGCGTGGCCGCGAGAAACTCGGTCCAGCGTCCGCCGCGATCCGGCTGATCGACGCGCGCGACGAACGCAGGGATGACGCGGCGCAGCTCGGCGAGGATCTGCTGCGCGCAGCCGCGCACTTCCTCGAGCGGGTGCGCGAACATCCGGAGGAGCAGCGCCTCGAACGCCTGTCCGGTTCCGAAGAGTCCCACGTTGGAGGTCGTCGCGGCGGGGAGCAGACCGCGGAGCGTGTCGAGCGCCTTGGCGCGGATGACCGATCGATAGACGGCGTCGGAGTCTTCCGGCGATTTCGGGTACTTCGCGCGGAAATGCGCCTCCATCGCGGGGATCCAGCGAGCGTAGGTCTCGAACGCGCGATCCATCGCGCGGATGAAGGGCTCGTGCAGCGACGAGCGCGCGATCTCCGGCGGGACGCAGTACTTCCAGCCTCCGTTGGGCCGATCGGTGTAGGGGACGTAGCGCGTGGACTGCTCGAGATACGCCATCAGGCGTCCCCACTCGAGGACTTTCGTCAGGACGTTGGAGACGCCTTCGCACGCGATGTGGGCGCCGCCGAGCTGCGCGACCGAGTCGTCGCCGTATTCGTTCAGCACGCGTGCGTAGAGCCTGTCGGCGCGTTCGGCGCCGACCGTGTTCGTCGTCGCGGTCGATGGGGCGGGCAGCTCGCCGAGGAACTCGTCGAGGAACAGCCGGCGCACCGATTTCGCGGAGCGCGAGTAGCGCGCGAAGAGTGCGCCCTTCACCGTCTCGGGGAGATTCGTCAGCGCGAACACCGGTCGGTCGGTGTTGGTGAAGTAGGGAGCGAGCGCGCGTATTTCGTCGGGCGTGAAGCGTTCGGGCGCGGCGATCGGGAAGCTCACGATCGTCGGCTATTCTACCGCGCATGCCGATCCTGGATCCGATCCTGGATCCGATCCTGGATCTGATCCTAGATCTGATCCAGGATCAGTCGAGCATCATGGCGAGGTCCGCACTTCGCGGCGTATTCGATCGCCTGCGACAGCAAAATGGCTCGCGAAGGCCGCGGATCTGCGTTTGCGGCAGCGGCTCGCCGCAGACTGCGCGGAACGCGGCTTGCCTTTCCCCAGGCGTTTTCCCGAGCGCGTTGTACACAGCGTGAGGAACGATCCAGTCGGACGGTTTGCCGCATGCGTGAATCGCATACGACGACCATTCATACTCCTCGGGCCGCGCCACAATATTCGCGCGTACTGAATTCTGCTCGATATACCGCATACAGATGAGCGCGTACTCCTCGTCGGGTACTTCCTTTGCGTCGTATGGCCCATGCCACAGGGTCCCGCCGCGTTCGTGCTTCCGATTGAAATATCGCGAGTACGCCTGACCGACGTCGTGCATGGCCTGCGGCAGGCCCTCCACGGTCCGCGGCGTCAGCAGAACATGGGAATGCGTCCGCATCAACGTGTAGTTGTGGACGTCGATCGCGTGCTCGCGACATGCGTTGCGCAGCAGCTCGAGGTATTGCGAGCGGTCCTCGTCGTCGATGAATACGTCGAGGTGATCATTCGCGCGATGGCGAGCGTGGAGGGTCACGTCAGGAATGACGACACGGCGTGGGCTCATGCCGTCCGATGCACGCAAGAATCTTGCTGGATCGCGATCACGCGATTTTCCTAGGACATCTGCATATCGCGTCCAAAAAGTACGCATATATTGCCGATGCGAGAGTTTTCCGCGTTGCAGAATCTGAGATCTTCGAAACATCGCGGAGGCTCGGAGCATCGATCTTTACGATGACCTGCCGTTCGAACCCTCCGGTTCAGAGTGGCTTAGAATCGGACTATGGTCGAAATCTTCGGCAAGGACACCTGACCCTACACGCAAGCCGCCCGGGACGACTATGAGCGGCGGCATGTTCCGTTCAACTATGTGAACGTCAAGAAAGACGCGGCGGCGCTCGAGCGGATGCTCGGGCTCACGAAAGGGCGTCGTTCGGTGCCCGTGATCGTCGAGGACGGCAAGGTCACGATCGGCTTCGGCGGTACGTGAGGCGTCTGACCGGCGCCGCGTGACGGCGCAAATGCTTCGATGTGGCGCGATGCAGGGCCCACTCGATCCAGGATCAGATCCTGGATCACATCCAGGATCAATTGACACGGGGGGCGCACGAGGCTTTCGCGCGAGTTGACAGGATTGTGAAAAAGTTCACATAATCGCGCATGACCCCGACGCCGGTCGCCGCCGCCGGGTCCGACCGCCTCGCCCCGGCCGCGCCGCCGCCCGCGATGATCGAGCTGCGCCGCGTCACCCGCCAGTTCGCCGTCAAACGCGACGTCGTCGCCCTCGACTCCGTCTCGCTCGTCATCCCGCGCGCCGAGATGGTCGCCGTCATCGGCCCCTCCGGCTCCGGCAAGTCGACGCTCCTCAATCTCGTCGGCGGCCTCGACCGCCCGACCAGCGGCGACGTCGTCGTCGACGGCGCGGCGTTCGCCGGCCTGTCCGACGATGCGCTGACGCGCGTGCGGCGGGACAAGATCGGCTTCATCTTCCAGTTCTTCAACCTGCTGCCGACGCTCACGTCCCTCGAGAACGTCGGTCTTCCGCTCCATCTCCGCGGCTGGCCACGCCGCAAGGTCGACGATCGCGCGCGCGAGCTCCTCACGCTCGTGCAGCTCGGCAACCGCCTGACGCACCTGCCCGAGGAGCTCTCCGGCGGCGAGCGCCAGCGCGTCGCGATCGCGCGTGCGCTGTCCATCTACCCGCCGATTCTCCTCGCCGACGAGCCGACCGGAAACCTCGACACGCGAACCGGCGACGAAATCCTCGCGCTGATTCGCGACCTGCACGACCGGCTGGGATCGACGGTCGTCATCGTCACGCACGACATGACGGTCGCCAACAGCTGCCAGCGGACGATCGCGCTCCGCGACGGGCGCATCGTCGAAGACCGCCGGCGATGATCCTGCTGCGGCTGATCAGCTGGCCATACTTCCGCAAGCGCGTGCTGCGCACGGCGCTCACCGTCGCCGGCATCGTGCTCGGCGTCGCCGTCTTCGTCGGCATGCACACGGCGAATCAAAGCGTGCTGTTCGCGTTCTCGCGCACCGTCGATCGGATCGCGGGGAAGACCGAGCTGCAGGTGACGGCCGGCGAGACCGGCTTCGACGAGGACGTGCTCGAAAAAGTGCAGGCCGCGTCGTCGGTGAACGTCGCCGTGCCCGTGATCGAGGCCGTAGCCGACACGAAGCTGAAGGGCCAGGGCAACCTGCTCGTCCTCGGCATCGACATGACCGGCGATCGCAGCCTGCGCGACTACGACCTCGAGAGCGGCGAGGAAGCGGTGATCGACGATCCGCTCGTGTTCCTCGCGCAGCCCGATTCGATCATCGTGTCGAAGGAGTTCGCCGATCGAAACGGCCTCTCGGTCGGCGGACGCGCGACGCTCGGCACGATCGAAGGCGAGAA
>QHWK01000078.1 GCA_003223775.1 Acidobacteriota bacterium | reverse complement strand
CGATTGCCACCGCCGAGCGAGAAGGCCTCCGAATCCCGATGCGTGAGGAAGGCGAATGTTGACCCCTCGTACCACTCTGGCGCGCCGCGTGACCGCGGCACTCGACGCCTCGCCGTCGCGGATCCCCGTCCTGCTCGGGGGCTGCGGCAGCGGACGCACTACGCTGCTCCGGCAGCTGCGCGACCGGATCGGCCGCACGTCGGTGCAGCACATCGACGTCGAACGAACGGCGACGACCCCCGAGCGGTTCCTGCGCGCGGTGACGGCGGTGTCTCCGTTCCCGGTGGCCGAGAGCTTTCCGGGCCTGCGCCGCGTGCTGCACGACTGCCTCGACGGCCTGTCGGCGAGCGGCAACCGCTTCGTGCTCACGAGCCGCTACGTCGCGCGCGCGCTCCGGCTGCTGCGCGATCGCACCTCGCGCTTCGAAGTGATCGACATGCCGGCGCTCAGCATCGAGGACACGCTCGACATCCTCGGCCCGCTCACCACCCCCGCCGGCCCGCCGTCCGACGTGCCGCAGGATCCGCAGGAAGCCGACTACCTCGCGCGCACGGTGAACGCGCTCGCCGACGGACGGCCCGCGTACGTACGCGCGCTCGCCGACGAGCTCGCAACGATGCGCGAGCACGGCGGCGCCGGCGGCACCGACGCGATCAGCGCGCTCGCGGCGCTGCTCGCCACCGACGGACGCCTCGCGAAGCTGTGCAGCTTCTGCTACGAGCTGCGTCTTCACCGCGCGCGCGGCTACGGCGCGCTCAAGGCGATCCTCGAAATCCTCGCCGAAGAAGAAGGGCTGACGCTCACCGAGATCTCGCAGCGGCTGCAGCGGACGCCGGGCTCGACGAAGGATTATCTGTCGTGGCTCGAGGACGTCGATCTCGTCGCCGCGCGCCAGAAGCGCTACAGCTTCAGCGATCCGATGCTCCGCGTCTGGGTGCGGCTGCACTGCCGGCCGTCCGCGCCGAACGACGACGATCTCGCGCGCGAGGTGCACCGCTACGCGCTGCCGCGCCTGCCGCAGCCGCCCGAGGCGCCCCCGGCGCGCAAGGAAGAGCCCGCGTTCGCCATGGCGGGCGGCCCGCCATCGGGCATCATCGAGATCGACTGAGGGCTCACTGTAGCGCTACCGGTAAGATTCGCTGAATGCGACGCGCGAATCTCCTCGTCGCCGGCTTCGTGTGCGCGAGCTGCTTGTCGCCGTCCGCGCCGTCGCAACCGTCGGTCGACGTCCTCGCCTATCTGATCGGCGACGCTGCGCTCTGGCCGCGCGTCGGCAACCACGGGCAGAACCAGATCGTCGATCCCGCGCGCAAGGAAATCTGCTGGACGAAGTACGCGAACCCGCGCCGCTTCGAGTGCTGGCGGTGGGACGACGCGTACGTGTACCACGCCGTCGATCACGCGCTCGACGGCGACATCAACGATTCATACTCCTTCACCGACGGCCGCTGGATGCCGCGCTACCTGCCGGACACCGCGAGCGCCGCGGCGCCATGGTCGCTCGACGTTGCGCAGAATCGCATCACGTGGTTCGACCCGTCGTGTGTGATCGATCCGGTGCGCTCGCACATCTTTCCCTATCGCCTGCGCGCGTGGATCGAGCGCGGCGTCGACGGCGGCGGAAACATCGGCACGCGCGATACGCTGATCCTCGAGTACGAGCCCTACGATCCGGCGTCGCCGGCGCCGAAGCAGCGCGAACGCTACTCTTTCGGGCTCGGCGCCGGCTGGTATCGCTGGGAGCGCGCCGGCATCGTCGATCTGTTCAATCGCGTCGGCGGCCCCGCGACACCGATGAACCGTTCGGTGTGGTGCGCGCCGTAGCGTGACGGGGCTGGCCCCCGAGCCCCGACGCGCGCTCGCCTCACAGATTCGTGCTTCGATCACGAATTCGCGATTCAATCGCGCGAGGCGACCGGGCGCGATTGGAACCGTGTAACTTGTTCCGTCTCCAAACCCGACAGTTCGGCGATCACCAGAAGAGTAAGTCCATTGCGTCGCAGCAGTTGCGCCGCTGGCAGCCGGGGTCGCGAGTTTGCCTCACCGGTCTGGCATGACTGCCAAACGACTTCGTTTCGTCATCTTCCAGGACGCGCCGGGATTGTGGCTGGTTCGAGGGCTCGAACACGATCTCGCCGCCGAAGCACGGACGATCGGTCAGGCGGTGCGGTCCATCGTGCGCCTGGTGCAGGCGCACACAGAGTTCGACTTCCGGCACAATCACGCGCCGCTCTCGGCGTTTCCGCCTTCGGCTCAGACCTACTGGAACGCGTACGCGGCGGGCACGCAGATCCCGCTCTCCCAGCTCGGCGTGCCGCCGCCCGCGGGATGGGACATCCAGGCGGCGTTCGCGACGCGGCTGCCGTGCGAGGAGCGGTATCGTCCGGCGCCGATGTACTCGGCGGCGCGCTGCGCCTAGCCGCGCAGCTTCTCGAGCGCGGCGCGGGCCGCTTCCTGCTCCGCGTCCTTCTTGCTCGTGCCGGTCGCACTGGCCAACGGCTCGCCGCGGACGACGACCTCGATCTCGAACTGCTTGCGATGATCGGGGCCGACGGCCGCGACGAGCCGGTACTCCGGCAGCGGCAGCTCACGCGCCTGCAGCAGCTCCTGCAGCGCTGACTTGAAATCCTGCCCCCCCGCGCCGGCCCGCCGCGCATCGTCGAGCAGCGGCGCGAACTGCCGAACGATGAATGTCCGCGCGTGCTCGATCCCGCCGTCCAGATAAATCGCCGCAATCAGCGCCTCGTAGCCGTCGGCGAGCAGGGCCTGCTTGTGGCGGCCGCCGGTCTTCTCTTCGCCGCGTCCGAGCAGGAGATGCTCGCCGAGGTTCAGGCGGTCGGCCTGCCGCGCGAGCGTCGTCGTCGATACCACGGCCGCTTTCGTCTTCGACTTCTGCCCCTCGTCGTACTCGGGGAAGTCGCGGAACAGCATATCGGCGACGACGAAGCCGAGCACCGCGTCGCCGAGGAACTCGAGCGACTCGTTGTCGATGACGCCGCCGCTCACGTCCTCGTTGGCGCGCGAGGTGTGGGTCATCGCGTGCTCGAGCAGGCCGCGGTCGCGGAAGCGGTAGCCAATCGCCTGCTGCAGCGCCTCGAACTCGTCGCGCAGCCGGACCACCTGGCCGTTCTTCAGCTCGGTGCGGTGCGCCTCGATGATCTGCTGCGCCTCGTCGGCTTCGCTCGCGTGGACGGCAATGCGCACTTCGTTCAGCCCGTCCACCCCCACGGGAAAGATGGACGTCGGGGCGTCGGACGAGACGATCGACATCATGCCGTGGGATTCGAGGAGGCCGCGGACGATGCGCGCTTCGATCTCGGAGTGCGTGCGGAAGACGACGACAAGCTCCGGGGGCGCCACGTCAGTCCGCGAGCTCCGCGAGCTCGGCGCCGACGCGCGACGCCGCCGCGACCTCGTCGACCTTGAGCAGGATCATGGTCATGTCGTCGTGCTGCGGCGCGTCGCCGACGAAGGCGGCGATCTCGCGCAGCACGCGCTCGCGCAGCTCGTCGGACGGCAGATGCGCGTGCGCTTCGACGAGCTGGCCGAGCCGCGCTTCGCCGAAGCAGTCGTCGCGCGCGTTCATCGCCTCGCTGATCCCGTCGGTGAAGAAAAGGTAGAGATCGCCGGCCCGCAGCGGAATCGTCTCCTCGCGCAGCAGCCGGTCGAACATCTCGCCGTTGTCCAGCTTCAGGCCGACGACCATGCCGTCGGGCGCGAGGATCTGCACCTGCCGCGGCTCGGCGGTGTCGGGGCAGGCGCCGGGGACGTAGATGAGCGGCGTGTGCCCGGCGCGCGCGTAGGTCATCGTGCGCGCGCGCAGATCGATCACCGCGTAGGTCATCGTGATGAAGCTGCGCGCGTCGAGGTGCGCGGCGATGATGCGGTTGGCCGCGATGAGGAGCTCGCGCGGCGACGTGTGGATCTCGCTGAGCGACAGCACGAGGCCCTTGAGCTCCGCCATGTAGAGCGCCGCCGAGGTCCCCTTGCCCGAGACGTCCGCGATGAGGACGCCGACGCGCTGATCGCCGAGCGGCAGGAAATCGTAGTAGTCGCCGCCGACTTCTCGCGCGGGGACGCAGAGCGCCGTCACCGAGAGGCCTGCCATCGCGAGCGGTCCCTGCGGCAGAAGCGACATCTGGATCTCGTGCGCGATGCGCAGCTCTTCCTCGAGCCGCTTCTTCTCCGCCGCCTGCCGCAGCAGATCCTCGATGCTCGCCGTCATCGAGTTGAACGATACGGCGAGCTCGCCGAGCTGGTCCTCGCTGCGCACCGCGATTTTGTGCGTGAAGTCGCCCTGCCGCACGCGCTCGGTGCCGGTGAAGAGCGCGTGCACCGATCCGGTGAGCGATTTCGCGAGTGCGAGCCCGGCGATGAGCGCCATCGCCTCGATGATGAGGAACAGCGCGCCGATGACGAAGAGCACGAGCAGCAGCCCCTGCGCGAGCGTCCGCCCCGTCGTGCCTTCGGCGGCCGAGATGCGATCGTACAGCTCGCCGATCTCGAGCGCCGTCGTCAGCGTCAGCGCGCCGGCGGCGCCGGTCTGCCAGTCGCGGTACTCGAGGACGCTCGGCAGGCTGTTGAGCAGCCCCGGCGCGGACGGCGCGATCGGCTCGTGCTCGTCGCCGCCGTTGCGACCCGTCAGCGGCCGCGCCGCTTTCGGATCGTCGCGCGAGAGCGCGGCGGCGACGCTCTTCAGCTCGACGCCGGTCTCTTTGTGCAGCTGCTGCCGGATCGAATCGTTCACGAGCAGATCGACGACGACCGCGTAGGCGGGGCGCGGCGAGTCGGGGAAGCCGACGCCGCGCACGAGCAGGTGCGTGTCGACGTCGCCGCCGTCTGCCGTGCGCTGATGCGCGTAGGCGAAGACGCCCGAGAAGCCGCGGCAGTCGATCCACGCCGGAATCGCGCGCGGCGGATCGACGTGCGACCACGGGCCGGCGGTCGCGGCGCGCGATTCGGCGGGCGTGCGCGATTCGCGCTCGTCGCCGCACGACCGATCCACCGGGACGACGGCGAGCGAGACGCCGGGAAACTGCTCGCCCGCGTTCGCCTGCCGGCGCGCGACGATCGACCCGACGTCGCGGCCGCCGGCGCGCTGGATCTCGAGCGCGGTGCTCTGCGCGATGAAGCGCGCCTGATCGCCGAGCGCGCGCAGCCGGCTCTGCACGAGGTACGAGCTGAAGTGATAGAAGAGCAGGAACCCGCACAGCAGCGCGAAGGCGACGAGCAGCAGCGCCGGCACGAACCCGATGAAGATGTAGGAGAGGATCAGCTTCCGCCGCACGCGCCACAGCAGGCGCCGCTTCGCGAGCACG
>QHWK01000077.1:1411-11284 GCA_003223775.1 Acidobacteriota bacterium | reverse complement strand
ACAAGGGGCGCACCGCGATCTGCGAGCTCCTCGATCTCAGCGACCGCATCCGCGAGATGATTCTCGAGAAGCGTCCGACCTCCGAGATCAAGAAGGCGGCGCGCGACGAAGGCATGCGCTTCCTGCGCGAGTCGGCGGTCGAACAGGTGATGCACGGCGTCACGACGCTGCGCGAGATCAACAAAGTGACGTTCGTCGAATGAGCCTGTTGTCCCTGCGCGACAGTCCCGCGCCGGCCGTGGCGGTGGAGCTGGCGGCGAACCGCGTCTCGGCGGCGAGCCTGGAGTGGCGCGGCGGCCAGCCCGTCGTCGCCGCGCACGCCGCAGAGCCGCTGTCGCCCGGCGCGCTGACGCCGACGCTGACCTCCGTCAACACCCACGATCGGCCGGCCGTCGTAAGCGCGCTCGCGTCGGTGCTCGAGCGCGTCGGCCGCCCGCGCCGCGTCGGCCTCATCGTGCCGGACGTGGTCGCGAAGGTGTCGCTCGTGCGATTCGAGCGCGTGCCGGCGAAGGCGCAGGAGCTCGATCAGCTCGTGCGCTGGCAGGTCCGCAAGTCGGCGCCGTTCGCGATCGAAGAGGCGCAGGTCACCTACGTTCCGGGCCTGCGTACCGACGAGGGGCAGGAATTCGTCGTCTCGCTGGCGCGCCGCAGCGTGATCGAGGAGTACGAGGGGCTCTGCGCCGAGGTCGGCGCGCACGCGGGCCTCGTCGATCTGTCGACGTTCAACGTGATCAACGCGGTGCTCGCCGGCGCCGCGCCGCCGGCGGCGGACGCGGACTGGCTCCTGGTCAACGTGGCCGCCGACTACACGTCGATCGCGCTGCTGCGGGGGCCGAGCCTGATTTTCTTCCGCAATCGCGGGGCGGACACCGAGGGGACGCTCGCCGACCTGGTGCACCAGACGGCGAACTACTACGAGGATCGGCTCAAAGGCGCCGGCTTCGCGCGCGTGATCCTCGCGGGCGCCGGGGCGGCGCCGATCGAGCACGCGCCCGAGATCGAGGAGGCACGGCGCAGCCTCGAGGATCGGCTGCGGACGCCGGTCGAGCCCGTCGATCCGCGCGCGGCCGCCGCGCTGACCGATCGCATCACGGCGGCGCCGGCGCTGCTCGACGCGCTCACGCCGCTCGTCGGGCTCCTGCTGCGCGATCGCGAGAAGATGCCGGCATGATTCGCACCAATCTCTCGACGCGGCCGTTCTACAACGAGCGCAGCGTCCGGCTGATCCTCCTCGCGGTCGCGATCGTCGTCGTCGCGTTCACAGCGTTCAACGCGTCGCGCGTGCTGCGCTACTCGCGCAGCGACACGCGGCTGGCGACGCAGGCGTCGCGCGACGAGACGCGCGCCGCGGATCTGCGTCAGCAGGCTGCGCGGCTGCGCGCGACCGTCGATTCGAAGCAGATCGATTTCGCCTCGGCCGACGCGCGCGAGGCGAACGATCTCATCGAGCGGCGCACGTTCTCCTGGACCGATCTGTTCAACCGGTTCGAGACGACGCTTCCCGACGACGTGCGGATCACCGCCGTGCGGCCGAAGATCGAGAAGGAAGGGTTCGTGCTGTCGATCGTCGTCGTCGCGCGGACGGTGGACGACGTCAACGAGTTCATCGAGAACCTCGAGCAGACCGGCGCGTTCCGCAACATCCTGTCGCTCGAGGACCGCGTCGACGATCAGACCGCGCAGTTGAATTCGATCCTGCAGGCGCTGTATCTGCCCGAGGTCGGGCACGCGGCGGGCGGCGGCCGGCCGGGATCGACGCGCCGATGACGCTCTGGAGGCGCATCCTCGTCGAGAAGCGCGTCGCGATCATCCCGCTCGCGCTCGCGCTCGCCGCCAACATCGCGGCGTACTCGCTGTGGGTGTACCCGCTCGGCGTGAAGTCGGCCGGCGCCGCCGATCGCGCGGTCGCCGCCGCCCGCTCGGTGAAGGCCGCCGAGCAGGAACTGGCCAGCGCGCGCGCGCTCGTCGCCGGGAAATCGCGCGCCGAGCAGGAGCTGTCGACGTTTTTTGGCAAGGTGCTGCCGGCGGATCTGCCGTCGGCCCGCCGTCTGACGTTCGCGACGCTGCCGAACCTGGCGCACAAGACGAACGTGAAGTTCCTCGACCGCCGCGTGGACAACGAGCTGCCGACCACCGAGCGCGACAAGACCGCACGGCTCGGCGTGCTGCGCGTCCATACGCAGTTCCAGGGTGACTACGAGAGCCTGCGGCGATTCATCTACCAGCTCGAGAGCGATCCGGCGTTCGTCATCATCGACGACGTCCAGCTGGCGCAGAGCGATCCGACGAAGCCGCTGACGCTTCAGCTGCAGCTGTCCACGTATTACCGCCTCGGGAGCAATGGCAACTAACCGCCGCCAGCTCGGGCTGCTCGCGACGCTCGGCGTCGTGCTGGCGATCGCGCTCTATCGATCGCTGGCGGCTCCGTCTTCGCCGCAGGCGCCTGCGTCTAACAGACAGGCGCCGGCGCGGGGGGCGCGGGCGGAGCAGACGCCGAGCGCGCCGGAAGCGCCGGACGTGCACCTCGGCTCGCTCGGCAACGAACGGCCGAAGCCCGAGTCGGCGCAGCGGAATCTGTTCCGCTTCAAGCCGAAGGCGCCGCCGCCTCCGCCGCCCGTCGTGGCGCCGCCGGTGGCCCCACAGCAGCAGCCGCAGCCGCAGGTGCCGACCGGACCGCCGCAGCCGGCGCCGCCGCCGCCGATTCCGCTGAAGTTCATCGGCATCATGGAGGCGCCGACCGAGCAGAAGAAGATCGCGGTGTTGAGCGACGGACGAGGCGGGCCGATTTACGGCGCCGAAGGGCAAATAGTGCTGGGCCAGTATAGGATTCTGAAGATTGGCGTCGAGTCCGTGGAGATCTCCTATCTCGACGGGCGCGGCCGCCAGACGATCCGCATAGGCGGCCAATAACAGGATTGACGACATTGCCGATCGCGCACAGCAGATTGCGAATTGCCGTCCTCATGGTGGCCGTAGCGCTCGCGGCGAGCGGATGCGCCGCGGGCAAAGCGTTCAGCCAGGGCGAGGTGGCGTTGAACGCCGGCAACCTCGATGAAGCGGTGGCGGCGTACCGCAAGGCGACGCAGGCGGCGCCGAACAACGCGAACTACCGCATCGCGCTGCAGCGCGCGATGCAGGCGGCGTCGCGGCAGCATCTGGAGAAGGCGCGCCAGTTCGAGCAGGGCGATCAACTCGAGGCGGCGCTCGGCGAGTACCGGCAGGCGAGCGAATACGATCCGAGCAATCGCACGGCGACGGCGAAGGTGGCGGAGCTCGATCGCACGATTCGCGAGCGCATCGAGGCGTCGCGGCCGAAGCCGGCGATCGAGCAGTTGCGCGCGCGGGCGCGCGCCGCGTCGGCCGAGCCGGTCCTCAACCCGGCCTCGCGCGAGCCGCTGAACCTCCGCTTCAACAACGTCAGCGTCCGCGACATCCTCACGACCATCGCGAGCGCGTCGGGGTTCAGCGTCAGCTTCGACCGCGAGTTCGCGGATCGCCCGACGACGGTGGCGCTCGACGGCGTCACGCTCGAGCAGGCGCTGAACCAGATCATGACGATGAACCAGCTCTCGTACAAGGTGCTGAGCGAGCGGTCCATCTTCGTGTTCCAGGACACGCCGCCCAAGCACGCGCAGTACGACGAGCAGGTCGTCCGCACCTTCTACCTCTCGCACGCCGACGCGACCGAGATGTCGCAGATCCTGAGCACGATCATCCGCCTGCCCGGCATCGCCGTGCAGCCGGCGATCGCGCCGAACCGCACGACCAACACGCTCACCGTCCGCGGCACGAGCTCGGTGGTGCAGATTCTCGAAAAGATCATCGAGCAGAACGACAAGCCGCGCGCCGAGATCGTCGTCGACGTCGAGATCCTCGAGGTCGACCGGTCGCGCGCGAAAACATACGGCGTCAACCTTACCTCGTACGCGCTCGGCACTATCTTCTCGCCGGAGGTCGCGCCGAGCGGCACGACGACGGCGACTACGCCAACGACCACACCCACGACGGGAGGGACGACGCCTGCGGCCGCGTCTGGCGGAACGTCACCCCTCGCGGTGTCATCGCCGCCGGCGTTCAACCTGAACACGATCTCGCGCGGCTTCACCACGGCCGATTTCTATCTCGCCGTGCCGGCGGCCGTCGTGCACTTTCTCGAGTCGGACAACCACACGCGGATCATCGCGAAGCCGCAGCTGCGCGGCGCGGAAGGCGGCAAGCTGAGTCTTCGTCTCGGGCAGCGCATTCCCGTGATTTCCACGAGCTACACGCCGATCGCCACGGGCGGCGCCGGCGTGAATCCTCTGAGCTCCTATCAGTATCAGGACGTCGGCGTGAACATCGACATGACGCCGATTGTGACGCTCGAGGGCGACATCCGCCTCGACCTCACGCTCGACAACAGCCAGGTGGGGCAGGACCGATCCGTAGCCGGCGTCTCCGTGCCGACCTTCGTCCAGCGCACGGTGACGACGCGTTTGCGCTTGCGCGACGGCGAATCGAACCTGCTCGCCGGCCTCTTCCAGGAGAGCGAGCAGAACAACGTTCAGGGCTTTCCCGGCGCGATTCACGTCCCGCTGCTGAAGCAACTCTTCTCATCCAATCAGATCAACATCGATCAGACCGACATCGTGATGCCTGCTGCCGCACCGCCGGCCGCCGCGGCCGGCACCGCCACGGTGATTCAACGCACGCCGGGCAGCGTCGTCGTGCTGCCGCCGGGAAGCTCGCCGGTTCCGGGAACGATGGCGCCAGGCTCGCCCGTGCCCGGCACCATCGCAGTGCCGACGCAGCCGGGCGGACAGCCGGCGCAGCCGACGACCACGCCGCCGGCCGGCGTGCCAATCGCGCCGATCCCCGCGCCCGTGACGCCGGAAACGCCGCAGCCGAATCCCGCCGTGGCACCGCCGCCGCCGGGCGCGGCGACGAATCCTCCGGGCGCGACGCCGCCGCCTGCGACCACGCCGGCCGCGGCCGGCGCGAATCCGCCGGCGGCTGAAGCCGTGCCGACGCAGTCGCCGGGAATCGGCTCGGCGCGCGTGATGATCTCGGCGGGCACCTCGTTCCGCGTCGGCGGCGGGCCGTACACGGTGCCGCTGCTCGTCAACGACGCGGCGCGGCTCTCCACGATCACGCTGACGATGATTTTCGATCCCGCGAAGCTGCGCGTGCGCTCGGTACAGGAAGGCAGCTTCATGCGATCGGGCGGCGCGTCGGTCACCTTCTCGCAGCAGGTGAACGGCAACCGGATCGACATCACGCTGTCGCGCGGCGGCGATTCGACCGGCGCGTCGGGCACCGGCGTCCTCGCGGCGATTCTCTTCGACGCGGTCGCGCCCGGCGCGGTGACGATGACGCTGAGCGGCTCGGCCACCGGTCCGGGCGGCGTCGCGATGGGTCTGCGCTTCACGCCGGTGACGGTGACGGTGCAGTAGACATGCGCAGGACGTGGCGATCCCGGCTTCGCTCGTCGCGAGGGTACACCTTCGTCGAGCTGCTCGTGGTGGCGGGCATCATCATGGTGCTCGCCTCCGCGATCATGCCGCTCGCGAAGGTGACCGCGCGGCGCACGCGCGAGGCCGAGCTGCACCGCGACCTGCGCGAGATCCGCACGGCGATCGACAAGTACAAAGACGCGGCCGATCTCGGGCAGATCGGATCGCTCGAGCTCAAGGTCGGCAGCGAGAACTATCCGCCGGATCTGCAGACGCTCGTCGACGGCGTCAACGCCGCGAACGACGCGACCGGCCGCAAGCTGAAATTCCTCCGCCGGATTCCCGTCGATCCCATGACGCGCAGCACCGAATGGGGGATGCGGTCGTATCAGGACAAGCCGGACGCGACGCACTGGGGCGGGCAGAACGTCTTCGACGTCTACACGACGTTCGACGGCACGGCGCTCGACGGCACGAAGTACAGGGATTGGTAGGGGCCATGAGAATCACGCCAGCGCGCGAACCGGCTCGAGACGATCGCGGCTTCACGATGCTGGAGCTCATGGTCGTCATGACGCTCATCGTCGTGCTCGCGACGATGGGGATGACGCAGTACAAGTCGTCGCAGATCTACGCGAAGGAAGCGGTGCTGAAGGAGGATCTCTTCCGGCTGCGCGACGCGATCGATCAGTTCTACGCGGACAAGGGCACGTACCCGAGCACGCTCGACACGCTCGTCAGCGACGGCTACCTGCGCAAGGTGCCCGACGATCCGTTCACCAAGAGCAACAGCAGCTGGCAGACTGTTCCCGCCGAGCCCGACCCGAGCAACCCTACCGTGGAGCCGGGCGTCTACGACGTGAAGAGCGGCGCCGACGCCACGGCGCTCGACGGCACGAAATACTCCGAGTGGGATTGAACAGGACGGCCTGAAGGCCCTCCCCTCCAGGGGGTACGCCGCCCGCCGGCGCGCGCCATGACTGATCCTGGATCTGATCCTGGATCTGATCCTGGATCTGATCCTGGATCTGATCCTGGATCGCGTGGCTGGCAGACTGTTCCCGCCGAACCCGACCCGAACAACCCTACCGTCGAGCCGGGCGTCTACGACGTGAAGATCGGCGCCGACGGCACGGCGCTCGACGGCACGAAATACTCCGAGTGGGATTGACGCATCTTCGCTCGCGCTGACACATCTTCACGCGCCACGCGCCACGGCAGCCCTGAAGGGCTGTGCTACCGGGATTTGATCCTGGATCAGATCCTGGATCTGATCCAGGATCAGATCCAGGATCAGATCCAGGATCAGAAAGTCGGTGCCACGGCAGAATTCTGTCGGAGCGGGTGGACGGCGGCGTCGCAAAAATGAGTCGCGGTCGCGGCGTGATTCGCATGGATCACGGCATTTATGACTCGCTGCGGCGGAAACTTACGGTTTTCAGATCACGGGTATGCTACTTGCGTCTCGTCGCGGTACGCGAAGTCCATTCGCGGCCGGCCGATGCCGACACATTCGTTCGATTCACCGGACACAAAGGGGTCATGGCGCATCGCATCCTGCTCGTTGAAGCGGACAGGACGCCGGCAATGGTCGCGGAAGAAGCGTTGGCGGCGGACGGTCACCGCGTCGCGTGGGTTGATTCGTTCAAGGACACGCTTCGCCTCGCGAATGCCCAGCGTCCCGATCTGCTCGTCGCGGCGCTCCGCCTCGGCGCGTATAACGGACTGCACCTGCTCCTCCGGCTCCGGGCCAGCGATCCCGACCTGCCGGTGGTGATTACGGCCGAACCGTCGGACCTGAGCGCCGACGTCAAGCTGTTCCAGGCGACGTTCGTCGCCAAGCCGATTCAGAGCGGCCAGCTTCGGGAGGCGGTGTCGGCGCTGCTGGTTGGCCGGCTGCCGCGCGATCCCGACTGCGAGCGCGCCTGGCCGCGCAGGCGCGCGGAGCTTCCGGGCACCGTGAAGAAAACCTCGGTGCGCGTCGTCGAATTGAGCTACAACGGCATACGCCTCAGGCTCCCTTCGTCGGTCGGCATCGGCCGCGGCTCGATCGAGATCGGCTTCCCGACGCTCGGCGTCTCGGTTCCGATCAAACCGCGGTGGACGGCGGCGACCCACGACGGCGGCACGTTCTGCGGTGCCGAAGTGGCGCCCGACGGCGCCGACGCAATGCGCCACTGGCGATGGATCGTCGATTCGCTCGGCTCACTGAACTGAGCGCGCGCGGCGCCGGTGCCCATAGAAGAGAAAAGTCTGCACCTAGCGCGTCATTTTGTGCAGCCAGCCTGCCGCCGCCGACCCGCTCCAAGCCGCAGACGCCCTAATGCACTGGTTTAGAAGGAGTTCCCTGCGGCGCCGCGCCGGCTGGCGCGTCGTGGGGTGTGGCAGCGCGCTTGCGATATACCCCAGCACCGACTTTCTCATTCAACTTTCGGGGTTGGGGGTTCCTTGAAGACGATCCTTCTTGCATCGACGATGTCGGCGGCGGCATATGGGAGCCGCATGCTGCCGTCGACAACCTGGCTTCACCTGGACGTGCGCGCCGAGGCGATCGTCACGGCCACGGTGCTGCTCGCGCTCGCTTCGCTGCTCCGGCGGAACATCATCTCCTCGCGCATCCGATAGATCCCGGCGCATGCGCGTCACCTCGATGCGCCGCGCCGGCACCGTTCGCGCGCCGCTCGCCGCGGCGCGCGAAGTAAACTCTGCGAAGATCGCCGCGCATTCCTGTTGACTTCTGCGTCGCGCCGCACTATTTTTTTCACCGGCATCCCCCTCGTACAAACGACCGATTCTGAAGGAGCCCGATGGACTCTCAGAAATTCCTTGGGAGGAGTGTCGCTGTTGCGGAGCTCGTCGAGGAGGCGGCGGCCGTCGCCGCATCCGACGCGCGGATCCTCATCAGCGGCGAGCGCGGCGCCGGCAAGACGCTGCTCGCGCGGGTGATTCACGAGCGCAGCGGCCGCCACGAGCGGCCGATCGTGCCGATCTCCTGCAGCCTTCCCGAGGCCATTCTCGAATCGGAGCTCTTCGGACCGTCGAAAGCCGGCGACGTCCGCGACGCCTCGCGCGGGCTCCTGGCGCTCGCAAGCGGCGGGACCGTCGTGCTCGACGAAGCGGCGGAGATGTCGCCGCGGATCCAGAAGCTGCTGCTGCGGTTTCTCGACGGCGGCGACGTCCGGCCCGACGAGCGTCCGCTGCTGCCGGCGCGCATCGTCTCGACCTCGAGCTGCGATCTCTACGACCGCGCGCTGCGGCAGGAGTTCAGCGACGACTTGTTCTACCGCCTGAACGTCATCCACCTCGTCATCCCGGCGCTGCGTGAACGGCGGGAAGACGTGCCGATCCTGTGGGAGCATTTCGTCCAGACGCTGAGCGTGCAGCACAACGTCGCGCCGCCGGAGCTCACAACCGACGCCATGGGCGCGCTGCAGACGCACGAGTGGCCGGGGAACGTCCGCGAGCTGAAAACCGTGGCCGAGCGGATCGTGCTGCGCCACAGCGGCCGCGCCGTGGCGGGGCCCCACGTCGTCGCCCAGCTCGCCGGCCCGCGGCCGGAGCCGGCAGCGGCACCGGCGCGGCTGAGGCTCGGCGCGACGAGAGTGGATCACATCCTTCCCGGACGGCCGACGCTCTGGAGCGGGTTGCGCGGCCGCGCATCGCGACGCTGAAAGTCTCGCCCTGCAAAAGAAAAAGTCCGCCACGTGGCGGACTTTCGTGTGTACAGGAGAGGCGGCGCCTGCGTGGCGCCGACCTCAGTGGATGGTTTCGAGAGTGCGCGAAATCGATTCGAGCCAGTCGGCGGGGGCCGACGGCTGCACCAGGCACTGCACGTTCAGGCGCTTCGCGTCGTTCTCGAGCCCTTCGTCCCTCACACGGCTCGTGACGATCGCCTTCATGCGCGGGTGGTGCGCGCGGCCCACGACGATCACATGCAGCCCGTTGAACGGGCCGAGGCGCTCGTCGGCGATCACGAGGTCGGGGGATCGTCTCCCAAGGAGCTCCTTGGCTTCTTCGAACGTCGCGGCGCCGCTCACCACGTAGCCCGCATCGTTCAGTGTTTCGAGTAGGACGCTGCGCCGCTGTTCGTCGCCGGTGACGACCATGATTTTTGACGACATCCCGTGGTCCCTTGAGAGCGTGCAACCGGTAGTGGTCGCGCGCCTTTCTTGATACAAGATCTATTCCTCAGGTGGTCTTGAACAGCTAACCCACTCTCTCGACAGTATTTGACCTGGGAATTACGTTCCTGGCCTGCCCGGAAAACCGTCATGTTTCGAGTAAATTCGATACGGAGTATACGCATTTGGTACGTTGGTATACGTACGCAGGTATACAGCCTGAGAGCGTCGGAGGGCGACTGGCCGTGAAAGGAGAAGCCGACAGCGAAGTAGACTGCGCGCAGTAGTGACGCTGCGGCCAGTGCAAGGGATCGTTCCGC
>QHWK01000077.1:0-1404 GCA_003223775.1 Acidobacteriota bacterium | reverse complement strand
TCGAAGGTCCGATGCGATCCACGATCAAGCCCGATCCGCGGCGCCGCATCTATGACGCGCACAGCATATTCACGCTGCCGGGTATGGTACGCCGCGAGGAAGGGGCGCCGCTGTCGAGCGATGTCGCCGTCGACGAAGCCTATGATGCGTTGGGCGCCACTTACGACCTCTTCCACGAAGCATTCGGACGCCATTCGCTCGACGACGCCGGGTTGCGGCTCGATGCGACCGTGCACTACGGCCGCGATTTCGACAACGCGTTCTGGAACGGTAAGCAGATGGTGTTCGGCGACGGCGACGGCCGCCTCTTCAACCGCTTCACGATCGCGCCCGACGTCGTCGGCCACGAGCTGACGCATGGGGTCACGCAGTACGAAGCGCGCCTGCGCTATCGAGGAGAGCCTGGCGCGTTGAACGAGTCGTTCTCGGACGTTCTCGGAATTCTCGTCAAGCACCGGATGCTCCGGATCGAGGCGCGCAAGGCCACCTGGCTAGTCGGCGAGGGACTGTTCACCAGGAAAGTCCACGGCACGGCGCTCCGTTCGATGAAGGCGCCGGGCACGGCGTACGACGACCCAGTCCTCGGCAAGGACCCTCAACCGGCGTCGATGGAAGACTACGTGCACACCGACGAGGACAACGGCGGCGTGCACATCAATTCGGGTATCCCGAACCACGCGTTCTACCTCGCGGCAACCGAGATCGGCGGGTATGCGTGGGACGCCGCAGGCCGGATCTGGTACGTCGCGCTTCGAGATCGGATGCGCCAGACAACGACGTTCGCGCAAGCCGCGACGCTCACAGCGCAAACCGCTGGCGATCTGTTCGGCGCGGGCAGCGTCGAGGAGCAGGCCGTTGTCAAGGCATGGGACGCGGTCGGCGTTGTCGCCGACGCGACGAGAAGCCGGGCGATATGAAACCGGCACGCTCATGTCCTTCGTGTAGATGTATCTACGCGGCAGCGAAGCCTGCCTGAGCCGACATCCTCAAGCGTCGACACCCTGTCAACGGAGGAGCGCACGCCGGGCTGCCGTGTGCCAAGGTACGTCAGAACGCGTTCAAGATTGCAATGCCGGCCGTCTGTCGATGGCTGTCTTGCGTCACGCCATGCGATCGACGTTGATCGCGGCGCCGTGCAATCTCATGTCACGAACGTCCTCGGCATGACATCCGGACCCGGCGACCGCCACGTGGTACCCCACGTTGCGGATCGGACCGCGGGCGGAACGTTGCCGGATCGATCGGACGACGCGACGTGGCCCGGAGGGACAGTGGAACATTCAAAGCGCGGAACGTGTCGCGACGGCGTGCGCCTCATCGTGCTCGCCGCGTCGGCGCTCCTGATCGGTATCACTCCCGGTTATGCGCAAAGTGATGCGCCTGTCGCCATGGTGACCGGTTACG
>QHWK01000393.1 GCA_003223775.1 Acidobacteriota bacterium | reverse complement strand
GGTGGGAAGCCGACCTTGCTGCCTTCGTCATTCGCGCCGTCCTGCCCTCCGGCCGTGAATTCCTGCTTTCCTGCCTTTCTGAGTTTCTGCCTTGCCGCTACACCGCCATGAGCTCGCTGTTCCCTGAAGACGATCCTGAGGTGGCGCCGCGCGGGCCCGAGAAGACTTCGCCGCTCGCCCAGCGGATGCGGCCGCGGACGTTCGCGGAGTTCGTCGGCCAGGAGGAGCTGCTTGCGCCGGGGAAGCCCTTGCGCGAAGCGATCGAGCGCGATCTGCTGCAGTCGATCATCCTCTGGGGGCCGCCGGGCACCGGCAAGACGACGCTCGCACGGATCATCGCCGACATGACGCGCGCGCGCTTCGTCGCCTTCAGCGCGGTGCTCGCCGGCATCAAGGAGATCCGCGAGGTGATGACGGAAGCCGAGCGCCTGCGCCGCACGACGGGCCGGCGCACGATCGTCTTCATCGACGAAATCCACCGCTTCAACAAGGCGCAGCAGGACGCGTTCCTGCCGCGCGTCGAAGCGGGCGACATCGTGCTGATCGGCGCGACTACCGAGAATCCCTCGTTCGAGGTGAACGCGGCGCTGCTGTCGCGATCGAAAGTGTTCGTCCTGCACGCGCTGACGACCGCGGACGTGGAAGGGCTGCTGCGGCGCGCGCTGGAGGACCGCGAGCGCGGGCTCGGCGCCGAGGCGGTCGCCGTCGACGAAGAGGCGCTGCACGCGATCGCGATGTCCGCCAACGGCGACGCGCGATCGGCGCTCAACCTGCTCGAGTTGAGCGTCGCCGCGGCGCCGGCGGCCGAAGAAGGGCGCCGCGTCGACGTCGTGCGCGTCGAGCAGGCGATCCAGCGGCGCGCGCTCCTGTACGACAAGTCGGGCGAAGAGCATTACAACCTGATCTCCGCGCTCCACAAGTCGATGCGCAACAGCGACGCCGACGCCACCGTGTACTGGCTCGCGCGGATGGTCGAGGCCGGCGAGGATCCGCTCTACATCGCCCGGCGCCTCGTGCGCTTCGCGTCCGAGGACGTCGGCAACGCCGATCCGCAGGCGCTCACCGTCGCGGTCGCCGCGAAGGACGCCGTCCACTTCATCGGCATGCCCGAGGGCAACACGGCGCTCGCGCAGGCGGCGATCTATCTCGCGACCGCGCCGAAGAGCAACGCCGTCTACGAGGCATATGCGCACGCGGCCGAGGACGCGCACCGCGACGTCGCGCAGCCGGTGCCGCTGCACCTGCGCAACGCGCCGACGAAGCTGATGAAAGATCTCGCGTACGGCAAGGGCTACAAGTACGCGCACGACGAAGACGACGCGATCGCCGACATGTCGTGCCTGCCGAGCGCGCTCGAGGGCCGCACCTACTACGAGCCGCGGGACCGCGGCTTCGAGAAGGAGATCAAGCGGCGGCTCGACGGCTGGGCGGACATCAAGAAGAAGCGCCGCGGCTGACGAAATCGTGCGTGCAAGCTTGGTCGGCGGATCACGGAATTGGCGGCTTCTTCCGCCTCGCGTCCGCCCGCGGCTGCCCTCCGGTCCCGCGCAACCCATAGCGTCATAGCCACTTATCGCCGCCAGGGCCCCTCGCGGTACCCCGATTGCTGTCTCTGCCTGTCAGGCGGAAGCAGGAGGAATGAGATGAGAATCCGGGTCAGCAAACCGACTCGATCGAAAAAGCCGTCCACCGGCACGCCGTTCGAGCGCGTCGCGCGCATCATTCGCCAGACGAGCACGCGGACGATGGTGATTGCCGTCATGTGCTTCGTCGGCGCGGCCATGTTGATCGGCGCGGCGACGTCGGACGTGCATCAGGACAAGCCGGCGGCGCACGCGCAGCCGCAGAAGCCTGCGGCGGCGTCGACGATGGCTGCGGCGTCCGCGGCATCCGACGCGGTCGTGCCGCCGGTCGCGGCGGGAGACGCCTCGGCAGCGGCCGTGAAGAAGCCGGCGCCCGTGACGATCACCGGCTGCCTCGAGCGCGACGACAACGCGTTCCGGCTGAAGGAGACGTCGGGCGACAACGCGCCGAAGTCGCGCAGCTGGAAGTCGGGCTTCCTGAAGAAGGGTCCGGCGCCGGTCGCGATAACCGATGCGTCGAATCGCCTGAAGCTGCAGTCGCACGTCGGGGAGCGCGTCAGCGTCACCGGCACGCTCGTCGATCGCGAGATGCAGGGCCGCACGCTGCAGCGCCTCGCGTCGAGCTGCAACATGAAGTCGTAGCCGCCAGTTCGGAGTGGGGGCCGACCCCACTCCGACTCCATTCCGACCCGATCCTCCGACCCCAATCGACCTTTTTCTGCGCGCGGGTTTCCGGGCCCTTGACAACGGCCGTGCGTGCGCCTACAGTATCGCTGTACTAGTTAACTAGCACAGTGATACTGATGCTGTTCCGGCCCAACCCGTCCCTCGGCGTCCCGATTTACCTCCAGCTGATGGAGCAGGTGAAGCACGCCGTCGAAACCGGCGCGCTGCGGCCGGGCGATCAGCTGCCGGGAATCCGGCCCCTGGCGGAGGAGCTCGTGATCAACCCCAACACCGTCGCGAAAGCGTATCGAGAGCTCGAACACGAAGGCGTCATCGAGCTGCGGCACGGCGCCGGCGCGTTCGTCACGGCCCACGGCGGCGGCCGCAAGGCGGCCGACAAGGTCCGCGGCGCGCAGCCGGTGGTCGCCGCCGCCGTCGAGCGGCTGCGCGCGCGCGGCCTCACCGACGAAGAGATTCGCCGGCTGTTCGAAGCGGAGCTCGCCGGGCTCACGCGCGCCGGAGGGCCCCGTGGCTGATGTGCCCGTCATCGACATCGCCGGGCTGCGGAAGCGCTATGGGTCGGTCGACGCGGTGTGCGGGCTCGACCTGCAGGTGCCGCGGGGATCGATCTACGGCTTCCTCGGCCGCAACGGCGCCGGCAAGACGACGACGATCAAAGTGCTCCTCGGCATGGCGCGGCCGAGCGGCGGCGCCGCGCGCGTGATCGGCCTCGCCGCCGACGCGCCGGACGCCAGCGTCGAGATTCGCCGGCGCACCGGCTTCGTCAGCGAGGACAAAGAGCTCTTCGACTTCATGACGGTCGAGGAGATCGTCCGCTTCACGGCGCCCTTCTTTCCACGCTGGCGCCGCGATCTCGAGGAACGCTACCGCCGCACGTTCGAGCTGCGGGGGGCCATCAGAGTGAAAGCGCTCTCCCGGGGCATGCGCACGAAGCTGGCGCTGCTGCTCGCGCTGTGCCGCGGCGCCGAGCTCCTCGTGCTCGACGAGCCGACCGCCGGCCTCGATCCCGCGGCCACCGAAGAACTGCTGCAGGCGCTCGTCGGCCACGTCGCGCGCGACGAGACGACGATCTTCTTCTCGTCGCACCAGATCGCCGAGGTCGAGCAGATCGCCGATCGGATCGCGATCGTCGATCGCGGCCGCGCGGTCCTCGCCGGCGCGCTCGACGATCTGCGCGAGAGCTTCCGCCGCGTGCAGCTCGTGTTCGATCGCGACGCGCCGCAGGCGGCGTTCCGCGCCGCCGGCGTCGCGCGCGTGCGGCGGCAGGGCCGCGTGCTGACGGTGATCGCGAGCGGCGGCGCCGAGCCGATCCTCGACGAGGCGCGCGCGCTCGGCCCGGTGTCGGTGGACGTCGCTCCGGTGACGCTGAAGGAAATCTTTCTCGAGACGGTCGCGACGGAGGAGTGACCATGCTCTGGTACAAAGCCTGGCTCGAAACCCGGTGGCGCTTCGCGATCGGCCTCGCGATCCTGATGCTGTCGGCGTGCGGCATCGTGTTCGCCTACCCGCAGGTCGCGCGGCTGATGCCGCTCGCGTCGAACATCGAGGCGCGCGGCGAGATCGGACGCCGCGTGCAGGAGGCCGTGCAGCTCGCGCGCGACTACCGCGGCTACGTCTGGTCGCAATGGTTCCGGCAGAACCTGATTCAGATGTGGACCGTGTTCGCGGCGCTCCTCGGCGCCGGCGGTCTGCTGTCCCAGACCTCGGGCGGCGCCGCGCTCTACACGCTCTCGATGCCGGCCTCGCGCACGCGACTCCTCGGCGTGCGCGCGGCCGCGGGGCTCGGCGAGCTGCTCGTCCTGGCGATCGCGCCGTCCTTGCTCATCCCGCTGCTCTCCCCCGCCGTCGGCGACAGCTACAGCGTCGTCGACGTGCTCGTCCACGGCGCGTGCCTCTTCTTCGGCGGCGCGGTGTTCTACGCGCTCGCCATGCTGCTCTCGACGATCTTTCCGGACATCTGGCGGCCGCTCCTGATCGCGCTGGCCGTCGCGGTGGCGCTGGCGATCGGCGAGATGTTCGTCCGCGACGTCTGGCCCTACGGCCTCTTCAGCCTGATGAACGGCGAAACGTACTTCCGCACGCGGCACGTGCCGTGGGCCGGGTTAGTCGTCACGACGGCGGCGGCGGCCGCGCTCCTGTACGGCGCGGCGTCAAGCCTAGAGCGGCGGGATTTCTAGAGGCGTTCTGTAGGCGAGGCTTTCAGCCTCGCCAAGGCGAGCCTGAAAAGGGTCGCACTACGCGAGTAATCAAAAGAAGGAGACTAGTCATGCAGCGCTCACATCGCATTTTCATCGTTCTCGCGGCGTTCGGCCTCGCATCGATCTCG
>QHWK01000392.1 GCA_003223775.1 Acidobacteriota bacterium | reverse complement strand
GTGCCGCGCCGCCGCGATTCATGTCGGTCGACGATCTCGTCGCCCGCGCCGGACTCCGCCGCGACGAGCTCGTCACGCTGGCCGACATCGGCGCGCTGAACGCGTTCGGCTACGACCGCCGATCCGCGCTCTGGCAGGCCGAGCGCGCGATCCGCCCGAGCGGCGAGCTGTTCGAGGCAGCGACGACGATCGACGCAGAACTCGCGGAGCTCGCACAGAATCCTGATCAAGAGTTTTCTGGGGACTCTGCGGGTTCTGCGGGTTCTGTGTTGAATATCGAGGACGATTGTCCGCTGAAGCCGATGACCGAGGCCGAGCGGCTGGTCGCCGACTACGCCGGCATGGGGCTGTCCACCGGACGCCATCCGATGGCGCTCAAGCGCGACGAGCTCGCGATGCGCGGCATTCTGCGCGCCTGCGATCTGCGGACGGCGCGGCAGGGACGGCGCGTCCGCGTCGCCGGCATGGTGATCACGCGCCAGCGGCCCGGTACCGCGAAAGGCTTCGTCTTCCTCACGCTCGAGGACGAGACCGGCATCGCGAACATCATCGTCCGTCCTGATTTGTTCGCGCGGGATCGGCTCGTCGTCGTCGAGGAGCCGTTCCTGATCGTCGACGGCGTGCTGCAGCATCAGGACGGCGTCATCTCGGTCCGCGCGGAGCAGGTGCAGGGCATGCGCGGCCTCGACGTCGATTTCGACGCGCACGACTTCTACTAGCTGAGTTCGCCGCGCGCGCGGAAACGATGCCTCGACATCGTGCCGGCCGCTCGCAATTCCGATCAGCGCGGCTGGCACGCCGCGCGCTGCGTCTAAATCTGTCGGTAGCTGGAGGAGGGTGCATGACTTCGAAACTGGCGGCAGTGCTCGGCGTGCTGGTGTTGGTGATCGGCGCCTCGGCGACGCCCGCCGCGCCGCAGACCGCGTACCCCGGGCAGATGACGCAGGCGCGCGTCTGGATTCAGAACAAGGGCGACGGCGAAGCGGTGCCCGTCGACCTGCGCGACGTGAACACCGCCGCGCCGCTGCGGGTGCAGGTGGTGAATGCCGACCCGGCGCACTCCGCGATGCTGCCCGTTCAAGTGCGGCTGACGCGGCCGGCTTGGGACTACGCGGTCGTGACCGTGGCGGCGGGAGAAGACGTCGCCCGCGCGCTGAACGCAAGAGGCGCCGAAGGCTGGGAAGTCGCCGCGATCACGACCGCGTCCGCGCAGGGCACGACGTTCCTGCTGAAGCGGCTTCGTTGAATTTCTTCGTGCCTTCGTGGAATTTCTTCGTGCCTTCGTGGTTCCGTCACTCGATGTCGATTTCCGTCACGCCGCCTGTGACGTCCACGTCCTTCTGCAGGCGCCTGCCGCCGGTGTACACCGTCACCGTCCACGCGCCGGGCGGCACGCCGGCGAACGCGAACCCGCCCTCGCCGTCGGCGACGGCGGTGTAGGGCGTCGACGCCGCGAAGATCGACGCGGCCATCGCCGGATGGATGTCGCAGCCGACGCGGTAGAAGCCGTCGCGCTTGAACGTGTACTCGTAGGTGCCGCCGGTCGGGATCGCGACGTTGAACGACTGCTCGCGCGTCTGTTCGTCCTTCACGTTGACGTTGTGCAGCGTGTCGTCGTTGTTGCGGAACTCCACCGGCTCGCCCGTGCGCACGAGCAGCAGCTCGGGGCCGAAGGTGAGTCCCACCTGATCCATCACGGGCTTCTCCGGCTGCGCGGGAAACGCCCGCGGACCCTTCGGCTCCAGCGCGACGACCGCGAGCCCGCTCGCATGCACTTTGCCGACGACCGTCGTCGTCCCGTCAGGCGCCGCCGATGCCGACGCTGGCGGCGGAGCCGTCGCGGCGTCACGGCCGGCGTCCGCCGATCGTCCGGCCGGCTTCGAGCAGCCGGCGGCCAGCGCGATCGACGCGATCAGCGCGGCCGCCTGCCTCATCGCGCTCCGCTCTTGGCCAGCGCGCTGTCGTAGCTCTCGCCGTAAATCGCCGGCACTTTTGCGCCCATCGGCCGCAGGTACATCGAGAGCTGGCCGCGATGGTGGATCGAGTGGATGTGCGCCGTGTGGAGATACGCGACCGCCGGCAGCTGGAAGATCCCGCGGAAGTCGACGATCTTCAGCAGCGCGTCGACCGGCAGCGCCGCAACACGCTCCGCGTCGCGCGGGAACGTGTCGCCGTACCAGCGCGCCACGTCGCCGGAGGTGCGCAACTCGGCGGGCCGGCCGGTGTTGCTGAAGTCGAAGGCGCCGTTCACGACCGATTCCATGAACCGGTGCTCGGCGCCGACAATGTGCCACGCCAGATCGACAGCGGGCTTGACGATCGCGTCGGGCCGGTAGTCGCCCTTGTCGTGCGGCACCGCGTCGATCACGCCCCGCGTAATCGAGTGCTCGCGCTTCAGCGCGCCGAGCATCCAGTCGCGCAGAAACAACGCCTGTTCCGGTTGCATCGTCGCCATGCCGCCAATTGTACTGCGACAATCGCGCAGTGCCCGAGTGGACCGTCACGCCCGACGCCGCCGGCGAACGGCTCGACCGCTACCTTGCGTCGGCGGACCGCGCCGGATCGCGCGGCCGCGCGGCGTCGGCGATCGAGCGCGGCAAGGTCTTCGTCAACAATCGCGAGATGACCCGCGCCGACGCCGGCGCGCGCCTGCGCGAAGGCGACGTCGTGCGCCTGTGGACCGATCGCCCCGGCAGCGCCAGGCGGCGCGCTTCGCTCGGCGAGCGGCGCGATCTGCCGATCGTCTACGAGGACGACATGCTCGTGGTGCTGAACAAGCCGCCGGGGCTGCTCGCCGTGCCGCTGCCGGTCGATCGCCGCAGCGACGCGCGATCGGTGTTCGAGGACTTGAAGGGGTATCTGTCGACGCGCGGACGGCGCCGGCCGTTCGTCGTGCACCGCATCGATCGCGATACGTCGGGGCTCGTGGTGTTCGCGAAGAGCGCAGCGGCGCAGCAGGCGCTGAAGACGCAGTTCAAGCGCCGCGAGCCCGAGCGCGTGTATCTCGCGATCGTGTACGGCCGTCCGTCCCCGCCCGCGGGCACGTGGCGCGACACGCTCGTGTGGGACACGCGGTCGCTGATCCAGAAGGAGCCGAGCCCCCGCGATCCGCGCGGCAAGGCGGCGGTTAGCCGCTACCGCGTCGTGGAGGCGTTCGCGCGCGCGGCGCTCGTCGAGGTGACGCTCGTCACCGGCCGCCGGAACCAGATCCGGATTCAGGCGCGGCTGCGCGGGCACACGCTCGTGGGCGAGCGGCGCTACGTGTACGGCCCCGACGCGCTGCGGCCGATCGCGTTCGAGCGCCAGGCGCTGCACGCGCTCCGCCTCGCGTTCCGCCATCCCGACGACGGCCGCGCGCTGCGCTTCGAGGCGCCGCCCCCCGCCGATTTCGCGGCGCTCGTCGACCGGCTGCGGCACCGAGAATCGTGATTCCCGTGCGCCGTTTTCGGACAGGCGGCCGCGCGCCTGCCGCGGAAAATGCGGTAGCCGGTTATCCCAATCGATGTAGGGCGGCTCTTTCAGGGCCGCCAGGCCAGGCTGAAAGCCTCGCCTGGCAAATGTGAACGCGCGCCGCCGACATGGCATTCGGCTTGACTATCGAAGTGCCATGAGCGAAGAAACTGCCGGCGTCGCGGCGGGCGATCGAACGATCGAGATCCTCGAGACGACGATGCACATCCACAACCTGTGCATCGAGCGTGCGGCCATCGTGTCCTACCTCGGAAAGATCGCGCCCGAGAAGCAGGCGATTGCTCTCGTGCACGCGCTCGAGGTCGGCGTCACGGAGCTGATCGCGAGACGCGAGCGCTTCCAGCGCTGACGTTCTTGTAGATCTTGCCGCCCTTCATCACGAACGCGACGCGCGTGACCGCGGTGATGTCCGAGAGTGGATCGCCGTCGAGCCCGACGAGATCGGCCTCGTAGCCGGCGGCGAGCGTGCCGATCGCCTTCTCGAGGTTCATCGACTTCGCCGCGAGCGACGTCGCGCCGATGATCGCGTCCATCGGCTTCTGATTGCCCTGCCGCACGCGTTCGACGATCTCGTCGGCGTTGTGCCCGTGCGCGCCGGCCACCGCGTCGGTGCCCATCACCATCATGAGCTTGGGCGTCGCCACGGCGCGCTTGATCATGTCGGCGTTCAGCTTCAGCCCCTTTTCCATGTAGGCGAACCCTTCCTCCGTGTAGTTGCCGATGTTGAGGAAGTGCGCCTTGTTCTTCAGGTAGTTCTGCAGGACGACGCCGACGTTCGGATCGAAGTAGACGCCCTTGTCGGCCATCAGCTTCAGCACCTCGTCGGTCGCGAACACGCCATGCTCGATCTGCAGGCAGCCGGCGTTCACCGACGCCTTGATCGACTCCGGGCTGTGCGCGTGCACCATCGTGCGGATGCCGATCGTCTTCGCCTCGCCGCACGCCGCGACGAGCTGCTCGTCGGTCATCGTCTGCTTGCCGCCGTCACGGATGCTCGCCGACGCGAAGATCTTGACGACGTCGGCGCCGTCCTTCTTCAGCTGACGCACCTTCTCGCGGATCTCGGCCGGCGTGCCGCTGCGCTCGTTGAGCTGTCGGATCGACGTGAGGATGCGCGGCCCCGGCAGCACGCCGCGCGCGATCGCCTCGCGCAGATCGACGTCGCTCGGCGAGCCCGGGCTCTGAATCGTCGTGAAGCCGGCGGCGAGCGTGACGTACGCGTTCTCGGCGCTGTAGAGAATCTCCTGCGCCGGCGAGTCCGGCCGCGCGGCGTAGCGGCCGTCCTTGTCGAAGTGCCACGCGACGTGCGCGTGGACGTCGATCATCCCGGGGATCACCGTGAGCTGGCCGAGGTCGTACGTCGCGCCGGCTGTGTTGCCGGTGTCGATCGACGTGATCTTGGATCCCTGAACGGTGATCGTCGCGTTCCGCAGCGTCCGGCCCGTGCCGTCGAGCACGCTGGCGGCGTGGATCCGGATTGATCGCCATGTTGAAACCCACGCTCGTGGCCCTCGCTGCCGCCGCGACCGCGGCGTCAATCGCCGCTGCGCCCGGCTTTCGCGGACAGGCGCCGCGCGCCGCCGACCGCGCGCGCGAGTGGCCGTACTACGGCGCGGATCAGGGCGGCACGAAGTTCTCGCCGCTCGACGATGTCAACACGGCAAACGCCTCGCGGCTGACCGCCGCCTGGCAGTGGACGACCGGCGAGAAGGCCCTCACCGAGTTCGGCACGCGTCCGGGGAACTTCCAGACGACGCCGATCATGATCGGCAACGTCCTCTATTTCAGCACGCCGTACAACCGCGTCGTCGCGCTGAACGCCGACACCGGCGCCGAGATCTGGTCCTTCGATCCGAAGGCCTACGAGGACGGCCAGCCGCCGAACGGCACCGGCTTCGTCCATCGCGGCGTGGCGGCGTGGCGCGACGCGTCGAGCGGCAACGCGCTCCGCATCTTCATCAACAGCCGGTATCGCCTCATCGCGATCGACGCGGCGACCGGGCGTCTCGTGGACAGCTTCGGCTCGCACGGCGTCGTCGATCTGAGCAAGGGGCTCGTCTGGGAGATCAACAAGACGCACTACACCAACACGTCACCGCCGCTCGTCTACAAGGATCTCGTGATCCTCGGCAACGGCGTCGGCGATCGCCTCGCGTATCGCAACGATCCGCCGGGCGACGTGCGCGCGTTCGACGCGCACAGCGGCAAGCTGGTGTGGATGTTCCAC
Organism: Acidobacteriota bacterium; assembly: GCA_003223775.1. GTDB lineage: Bacteria > Acidobacteriota > Vicinamibacteria > Vicinamibacterales > CAVVIG01 > QHWK01. The sequence continues at coordinate 1,191 of QHWK01000392.1, read as the reverse complement.
ACGATTCCGCAGCCGGGGGAGTTCGGCAACGACACATGGCTGCAGGATTCGTGGAGCTACACGGGGCACACGAACGTGTGGGCGCCGATGACGCTCGACGAAGCGCGCGGCCTCGTGTACCTGCCGGTGACGACGCCGAGCAACGACTTCTACGGCGGCCGTCGTCCGGGCGCGAACCTGTTCGGCGAATCGCTCGTCTGTCTCGACGCCGCGACGGGCGTCCGCAAATGGCACTTTCAGATCGTCCATCACGGTCTGTGGGACTACGACAATCCGTCGCCGCCCAATCTCGTCACGATCCACGTCGACGGCCGCACGATCGACGCCGTCGTCCAGCTCACCAAGCAGGGCTTCGCGTTCGTCTTCGATCGCGTGACCGGCACGCCGGTCTGGCCAATCGAGGAGCGGCGCGTGCCGCCGAGCGACGTGCAGGGCGAGCACGCCTGGCCGACGCAGCCGTTCCCGACCAGGCCGCCGGCGATCACCGATCAGGGCGTCACGCTCGACGATGCGATCGACTTCACGCCGTCGCTCAAGGCGGCGGCGCAGAAGGAGCTCGCGAAGTACCGGCTCGGTCCGGTCTTCACGCCGCCGACGTTGAAGGGAACGGTGCAGCGTCCGGGCATCATCGGCGGCGCGAACTGGGGCGGCGGCGCCTTCGATCCGCGCAGCGGCACGCTCTACGTGAAGACGACGAACCAGGCGAACCTGATTCGCGTCGGCGCGCCCGACAAATCGAGCGCGAACCCGCGCGCCGCCGAGGTGGACGCCGATCTCGTGCGCGTCGGCGACACGAACGCGGAGTTCATGGACGGCCTGCCGCTGCTCAAGCCGCCGTACGGGCATCTGGTCGCGATCGATTTGAACCGCGGCGCGATCAAGTGGCGCGTGCCCTTCGGCGACACGCCGTCGCTGCGCCGTCATCCGGCGCTGAAAGGCGTCGCGCTGCCGCCGGCGCTCGGCGTCGCCGGCGCCCCGGGCGTCCTGGCGACCGCGGGCGGCCTGGTGATCGGCGGCGGCGGCGATGCGGCGCTGCACTTTGTCGACGCGGCAAGCGGCGCGGAGATCTGGAAAGCGCCGCTGCCGCGGCGCATCAACGCGACGCCGATGACGTACCGGACGAGCAACGGCCGTCAATTCATCGTCGCCGCGACCGGCGGCGGCGAGGACGCGGCGCTCGTCGCGTTCGCG
>QHWK01000391.1 GCA_003223775.1 Acidobacteriota bacterium | reverse complement strand
GGTGTTCGGCGAGGTGGACGGGCGGCCCGGCATCATCACCGCCGGCAGTTCGTCGGGCATCACCGACGGCGGCGCGGCGCTCGTGCTCGCGTCGAGCAAGACGGCGCGGACGCGCGGGCTGTCGCCGCGCGCGCGGATTCTCGGCTGGGCGAGCGCCGGCGTCGATCCGCGCATCATGGGCATCGGACCGGTGCCGGCGATCCGCAAGCTGTGCGAGCGGACGGGGCTCGAGGTCGACGACTTCGATCTCGTCGAGCTGAACGAGGCCTTTGCCGCGCAGGTGCTCGCCGTGTTGCGCGACGTGAAGATTTCTTCCGATCGCCTCAACGTCAACGGCGGCGCGATCGCGCTCGGCCACCCGATCGCCGGTCATCGATCTCGCGATCTCATCACATGCGCGTAGCGGTCATTCCTGGCGACGGCATCGGCGTCGAAACGACCGCCGAGGCGATGAAGGTGCTTCGGCGGACAGCGGACGTCTTCGGCCGCGCGATCGAGCTCGAGACGCTGCCGTGGAGCGCCGATCATTACCTGCGCACCGGCGTCACGATGCCGCCCGACGGCTACGCGACGCTGCGGCAGTTCGACGCGATCTTCATCGGCGCGCTCGGCGATCCGCGTGTGCCCGACAACCGCCACGCGCGCGACATCCTGCTCGGCACGCGGTTCGAGCTCGATCTCTACGTCAATTACCGCCCGGTGAGGCTGCTCGACGCGCGGCTGTGCCCGCTGAAGGATCGCGCGCCGGCGGATGTCAACTTCGTCGTCTTCCGCGAGAACACCGAGGGGCTGTACGTCGGCGTCGGCGGCCGGTTCAAGGCGGGCACCGACGACGAGATCGCGATCCAGGAGGAGCTCAACACCTACAAGGGCGTCCACCGGATCGTCCGTCACGCGTTCGAGTTCGCGAAGGCGGCAGGCCGCCGCAGCGTGTGCATGGCCGACAAGAGCAACGCGATGACGCAGGGGCACGCGCTGTGGCAGCGCGTCTTCCGCGAGGTCGCGGCGCAGTACGCGGGCATCGAGGCACGGCACCTCTACATCGACGCGCTCGCGCTCCTGATGGTGCAGGCGCCGGCGCAGTTCGACGTGATCGTGACCAACAACCTGTTCGGCGACATCATCACCGACCTTGGCGCCGCGCTGCAGGGCGGCCTCGGGCTCGCCGCGTCCGGCAATCTGCATCCGGGGCGGACGTCGATGTTCGAGCCGGTCCACGGATCGGCGCCGCCGCTCGCCGGGAAGAACGTCGCGAACCCGATGGGCGCGATCCTGTCGGCCGCGCTGATGCTCGACTACGCCGGCTGGAAGCACGAGGCCGCGGCGATCGAAGCGGCGGTGCAGCACGCCGTCGTCAACGGCCAGGGGACGAAGGAGATCGGCGGCTCGCTCGGGACGAAAGAAACCGGCGACTACGTGGCCGCCGCAGTACGGTAGGCGCGATCGGTCGCGCAGCCCTTCGAGGCTGCGCCCGCAAGGGTGCATATGGCGATTCGAACCGTTGGCGTGTTGGGATGCGGGTTGATGGGCGCGGGCATCGCGCAGGTGTGCGCCGCCGCCGGCCACAAGACGATCGTCCGCGAAGTGGACGACATCCTGCTGAAGAAGGGGATCGGCCGCATCAGGACGTTCCTCGACGACGGCGTCGCGAAAGGCAAGACGACGGCGGACTCGCGCGATGCGACGCTCGCCAACCTCACGGGGACGACGACGTTCGAGCCGCTGAAGGCGTGCGACATCATCATCGAGGCGATCGTCGAGGATCTGCAGCAGAAGCGGCAGACGTTTGCGTCCCTCGAGCGGATCCTCGGTGAGCAGACCATTGTCGTCTCGAACACGTCGTCGCTCTGCATCACCGAGCTCGCCGCCGCGACGCACCGCCCCGATCGCGTCGCCGGACTGCATTTCTTCAACCCGGTGCCGATCATGAAGCTCGTCGAGGTGATCCGCGCGCTGACGACGAGCGACGCGACCTACGCCGCCGTCGTCGCGTTCGCGAAATCGCTCGGCAAGGAGCCGATCACCGCGCCCGATCGCCCCGGGTTCATCGTCAACCGTCTGCTCGTGCCGTACTTGCTCGACGCGATCCGCGCGTACGAGCGCGGCCTCGGCACGCTCGAGGACATCGACAAGGGGATGACGCTCGGGTGCGGCTACCCGATGGGGCCGTTCACGCTGCTCGACTTCGTCGGCCTCGACACGACGTACTACATCGCGAACATCATGTTCGAGGAGTACCGCGAGCCGGCGTACGCGCCGCCGCCGCTCCTCAAGCGGATGGTGCTCGCCGGACGGCTCGGCCGCAAGAGCGGACGCGGATTCTACGAGTACGGCACGGCGTGAACGGCGCCGTGCCGACCGCCGTCATTCTTCTCTGAGCGCCGCGATCGGATCGACGCCTGCGGCACGCCGTCCCGGCACATAGCACGCGGCGAACGCCACGATCATCAGCACCACGATGACGGCGCCGAAGGTTCGCGGATCGGCGGGGGCGACGCCGTACAGCAGATTCTGCATCGTGCGCGTGAGCGCCCAGGCGAGCGCGAGGCCGATCGCCATCCCCGCGGCGGCCAACGACAGCCCCCGCGCGATCACCATCCGCATCACCGACTCCGCGCTCGCGCCGAGCGCCAGGCGCAGCCCGAACTCGCGGCTGCGCTGCGTCACGGCGTACGACAGCACGCCGTAGAGGCCGATCGACGCGAGCAGGAGCGCGAGCGACGCGAAGCCGCCGAGGAGCATCATCTGCAGATGGCGATCGGCGACGTCGAGGTCGACGATCTCGTCCATCGTCCGGACCGCGGCGATCGGCTGGTCGGGATCGACGCGCTCGATGATCCGCCGCGCCAGTGCCGCCAGGTCTTCAGGACGGCGGCTGGCCCGCACGACGAGATTCTCCGGCACCGCCCACGTCGTCGGCGTCTGCGCGTAGGACAAGTAGACGCCCGGCTTGAGGAGCTGCTGATAGCCGCGCTCGCGTACGTCCTTCACCACGCCGACCACGGTGAACAGCGGTCCATCGGGCGCGCCGAACCGCAGCCGCTCGCCGATCGGCGAACCGCCCGGCCAGTAGGTGCGCGCGAGGGTCTCGTTGACGACGACGGCGCGCGGCGCGTCGGCGCCGTCGCGCTCGTCGAGGAGACGCCCTTCGATCGCGCGCACGCCGAGCGTCCGGAGATAGTCGGTCGTCGCGACGCGATAGAGCGCGTCGCGCGCTTCGTCGGTTCGCTTGGGCCGGCCCTCGATGCCGACCCATATCGTGCTGCCCGTGGTCATGAACGGCAGGTTCGACGCGTACGCCGCCGCCTCGACGCCGGGCAGCGCGCGCACCTCGGCGATCACGCGATCGTAGAACGCGAGCCGCTCCAGCGGGCGGTAGCGCGACGGCGGGAGCGTCGTGCGGAGCGTGAGCAGGTGATCGGCGCGGAAGCCGAGGTCGATCGCGCGCAGGTTCGCGAGCGTTCGCAGCATCAGCCCGGCGCCGACGAGCAGGACGAGCGCCGCCGCCACCTGCGCGACCACGAGCGCGTCGCGCGTGCGGCGGCTGCGGCCGCCGACGGTCGCCCGCGACGCCTGCTGCACGGCGTCGTGCAGCGACGACGCGCGCGCCGCCTGGAGCGCGGGCAGCAGGCTGAACGCGACGCCGGTCGCGATCGAGAGGGCGACGGCGAACGCGAGCAGGCGCAGATCGATCACCGACGCCGGCTGCTCGACGAAGCCGCGCGGCGTCAACTGCGCAATCACGCCGACGGCCGCCGGCGCGAGCGCCACGCCGGCCAGACCGCCGGCGATCGAGACGATCGCCGCCTCGACCAGCATCTGCCGGACGAGCCGCGCGCGCGTCGCGCCGAGCGCCGCGCGGACGGCGAGTTCCCCGCGGCGTCCGGCCGCGCGCCTCCGCGATCGGCACGATCGTCGATCGCAGGGTCCGGTTGGCGTCCGGGAACAGCCGCTGCATCGTCTCGTCGACGCGACGCATGTCGTCGCGCGCCGCGGCGAGGCCCACGCCGGGCGCGAGCCGCGCCGCGACGTTCAGGTAGTGGCTGTTCTTGGTCGCCGCCGTCTCCGGCGAGAACGACGTCGGGATCCAGTAGTCGACGTCGCGGTTCCTGAAGACGAAGCCGCGCGGCATGACGCCGATCACGTCGTAGCGCGCGCCGTTCATCGTCAGCGTCCGTCCGACGATGTTCGGGTCGCCGCCGTAGCGGCGCTGCCAGAGGCCGTAGCTGACGACGACGACCTGCGCGCGGGCGCGATCTTCCTGGTCGGTGAACGCGCGGCCGTGCAGCGGGGCGACGCCGAGCACTTTGAAGAACGAGGGGGTCACGGCGCGGCCGATCAGCTGCTCGGGCGCGCCGTCGCCGGTCAGGCTCGCGGTCGCGCCGCGCGTCGCGGCCATCCCCGAGAACGATCGGTTGAGGCGCATCCAGTCGCGGAAGTTGCCGGGCGCAGGCGTGTTTCTCGGAAAGCCGATCTCGCTCGCGTCCTCCCACACCATCACGAGGCGATCAGGATCGGCGTAGGGGAGCGCGCGGATGAGCACGGCGTCGACGGTGGAGAAGATCGCCGTGTTGGCGCCGATGCCGAGGGCGAGCGTCGCGACGGCAATCAGCGTGAAGCCCGGTGATTTCCGGAGCAGCCGAAGGCCGTACCGCAGGTCCGCGAGGAGAGCGTCCATGACGTGGTTGGACGGCGGCGAGCCGCTCGGCGTTTACTTCAGCAGGCGGCGCGCCTTCTCCTTGAACTCGCGATCTTCGGGCGTCCAGTCCGGATGGAGCGGCGCGTCGAGCACCTTCTGCAGCTCCGCGCGCCCTTCCTCCTTCCGCCCATCGTCGAGGAGGAGTTCAGCGAGAAAGTAGTGCGATGCGGTGCTGCTCGGGTTGTATTTCAGCGACGCGCGCAGGTGCGCTTCCGCTTCCTTGTGGCTGCCGCCGAACATCCCCGGCACTTTGTAGTACCAGCGGCCGAGCGCGCGATCGGCGGAGCCCTCCTGAAACGCCGGATCGATCCGCAGCACGGTCTCGAGCTCCGCTTTGATCGGCTTGCGGTACTTGATGCCTTGCCGCAGCCCGAACGATTCGGCGAGCGCCCCCATGTTGGCGGCGAGCCAGAAGTGGCCCTCCGGCCGATTCGGCTCCGCCGCTGCGGCCGCGCGCCCGGCGTCGATGCCGTTCTCGTACACCGCGCGGCGGTCGTTCTCGGGCGCGTGGCCGCCGATCCAGTAGTCGGCGCGCGCGAGCTTCCACGCCGCGTCGAAATTGCGCGCGTCGGCGGCGAGCGCCTGCCGCCAGATGTCGGCGGCGCGGCGCGCGCTCTCGAGGTTGGCGCGATCCGCGTACAGATGATCCGCGTCAGCGTGCGGCGCAGCCGGCTGCCCCTGCAGCGACGCGAGCGAGATATAGAATACGAGGATGCAGGAGCTCATCAGACAGCTGCTGGCGGGCCTGGGCGAGGATCCGCGCCGCGAGGGGCTGCTCGACACGCCGAAGCGCGTCGAGAAGGCGTACCAGTTCCTCACGAGCGGATACAAGGCGAACATCGATCAGGTGCTGAACAACGCGCTGTTCACGGTCGATTATAGCGAGATGGTGATCGTCAAGGACATCGACTTCTACAGCCTGTGCGAGCACCATCTGCTGCCGTTCTTCGGCAAGTGCCACGTCGCCTACATCCCCAGCACGAAAGTGATCGGCCTCAGCAAGATCCCTCGCATGGTCGATGTGTTCGCGCGCCGCCTGCAGGTGCAGGAGCGGCTCACGAACCAGATCGCCGACACGATTCGCGACAAGATCTCGCCGCTCGGCGTCGCCGTCGTGATGGAGGCGACCCACTTGTGCATGGCGATGCGCGGCGTCGAGAAGCAGAACTCGTTCTGCGTCACGAGCGCGATGCACGGCGGCTTCCGCGACAGCGCGCGGACGCGGATGGAGTTCCTGGAGCTGATCAAGTTGAGAAGCCCGATCCCCGGCCTGCGCGAGCCGACTTCCGCCGGCCTCGCGTGCGTCGGCGACGACTGATTCTGACGATCCTCATCTTCGCCGCGACCTACGCGGCCGTTGCCGTGGGCGGCGCGCCCCGGCTCGGGATCGGGCGCACGGGCGCCGCGCTCGCCGGCGCGGCGCTCATGATCGCGACCGGCGCGATCGCACCGCGCGCCGCCCTCGACGCGATCGACTGGCGGACGATCCTCCTGCTCTTCGGGATGATGGCGATCGTCGCGCCGCTGCAGGCCACCGGCATCCTCGCGCGCGTGGTCGTCTGGGTGAGCCGCCGCGTGCACCATCCGGCGGCGCTCCTGAGCGCCGTCGTCGCCGCGAGCGGACTCCTCTCGGCGATCTTCGTCAACGACACCATCTGCGTGGCGTTCACGCCGCTCGTCCTCGATCTCGCGTCGGCGCGCCGCCACGATCCCGTGCCGTATCTGCTCGCGCTCGCGACGGGGTCGAACATCGGGAGCACGGCGACGATCGTCGGCAACCCGCAGAACATGCTGATCGGCAGCGTCTCGCGCATCGGCCTCTGGCGCTTCTCGGCCGCGCTCGCCCCGATCGCCGCCGCCGGGCTCGTCGCCGACGCGCTGATCCTGTGGACGCTCTTTCGCCGCGACCTCGCGCCGCGGGCCGACGACGGGTTCGTGCTCGACGCGCACGCGGCGGATGCGACGGGCGGCGGGCTGACGGCGGCCGGACTCGCGCGCGCGATCGATTGGGGACTGCTGGCGCTCTTCGTCGGCCTGTTCGTCGTCGTCGGCGCGGCGGCGCGCGCCGGAATCGACCGGCGATTGTTCGCGGCGCTCGCGCCGCTCGGCGTCCACACGGTTGCCGGCCTGAGCGCAACGACGGCGATTCTCTCCAACGTCGTCAGCAACGTGCCGGCCGTGATGCTCTTCACGCCGCTCGTCCCGCATCTGCCGGACCCGCCGCGCGCGTGGCTGACGATCGCCATGGCGAGCACGCTCGCCGGCAACTTGACGATCCTGGGATCGATCGCGAACCTGATTGTCGTGGAGAGCGCGAGGCGGCGCGGCGTGCGCGTGACGGCGGCTGCCTACGCGAGAGCGGGCATTCCCATTACGATCGCCACCATCGCCTTCGGCATCTGGTGGCTCGGCGTCATGGCTGATGGCTAATGGCTAATGGCTAATGGCTATGGTCAATGGCGCAGCCATCCGCCATTGCCATCCAGCCATCCAGCCATCAGCCATCAGCCATCAGCCATCAGCCATCCAGCCATCAGCCATCCAGCCATCAGCCATCAGCCATCCAGCCATCAGCCCTGACGATCGTCAGAACTTATAGGCTGCGCGCAATACGACGGTGCGCGGCGGGAGAATCGCGGTCGGCGACAGGAACTGCGTCAGCGTGGCGCGCGAGCCGGTCGTCGGATCGACGAACGCGGTGGCGGGCGACAGCGTGCGCACCTGCCAGACCCAATTGCTGTTCGTCAGATTGTCGATGTCCAGCGTCGTCTCGAGGTTCCGTCCCTCGGCGAAGCGGAAGATCTTGCCGATCCGGACGTCGACGCGGTTCTGGAAGTCGAGGCGCCGGCTGCCGAGCGGCTCGAGGTTGATCGTCTGGCTGCCGCCGATGGCGAGCGCGCGGCTGATCTGCCGCGTCACCGCCGGCCCGCTCACGCCGCTGTAGTTGCCGCTCACGATGATGTCCTGGAACGGCAGCACGTACATGCCGGTCAGCTTGAACTGGTTGGGCTTGTCGGCGTTCGACGCGCCGCAGCCGCTGCAGCGGCTCGACCCGTTGCCGACGGCGGCATCGGGCGTGATCGGGCCGTTCATGTTGATCAGGAAGTTCGGCGAGATGTCGACGCTGATGTTCTGGATCTGGTTGCTCGACCGCGTGTACCCTGCCAGCATCTGCCAGCGATCGGTGAACCGCTTGGTCGCGGTGATCTCGAGGCCGCTGTAGCGCTGCAGCACGTTCGGATCGTTCGTGATCACGGAGCGGTTCGCCGCCGAAATCCGCTGGAAGAACTGATACGTCGAGTCGTCGCCGGTGCCGACGAAGCCGTCCGGCCCCGGATCGACGGCGATCTGTGGGAACGGCGCATACGGGTTGTCCGGATTGAGCGTCGCCTGCGTGTTCTTCTCGCGGCGATAGGTGTAGACGGCGCTCAGCTTCAGGTTCGCCATCAGCTCGCGATCGACGCCGAAGCTGTACTCGTCGGTGTACGGCCGGCTGAAGTTCGAATCGATCGACGTGAAGATCTCGCCCGTCGTCGGGTTGAACACCGACGACACGACCGGCGTGCCCGTCTGCTCGCCGAGCTGGAACTTGTGATCGCCGTTCGCGTCGTTCCAGCCGTAGGTCTCGCTGTAGTTCGCGTTGCGGTTCACCTGCGTCACGCCGCCGCCGCCGGTGGACAGGATGTAGTAGTAGCGTCCCGCGGCGGCCTTCAGCGCCGTGCGCCCGTCGCCCGAGATGTCGTACACGAGCTGACCGCGCGGGCCGGCGGTGTTCCACTTGACGACGTTGCGGATCGCCGGGTACTCGCGCGGCTGCGCCGCGAAGCCGCCGACGCCGGCCGCCGCGAACGGCGACGCCGGGCTCGCCTGATCCGGCAGATAGCCTTCGAGCTGCTCGAAGCGGATGCCGCCGGTGAGCGTCAGCCGGCGCACGCTGTAGCTGTCCTGCGCGAAGAGCGCGAGGACGTTGAGCGCCGTGTAGTCGAAGCCGAACTTGAACTCGTGCCGCCCGCCGAGCGCCTGATCGACGTAGTACTGGCCGGTGGCGTTCGCCTGATACCTGGTGCGATGCCGGACCGTGTTGGTGGGGAAGTTCCCGTACACGATGCCGGTCGCGTTGTCGGTCAATGACTGATTCGTGCCGCCGTTGAAATACGTCGGGAACAGAATCTTGTTCAAGCCGAGCCGCGCGTCGACGAAGAAATTCTTGCCGACCACCGAGTTCCACAGGCCTTGGACGAGATCGAACATGTCCTCTTCGTCCGACGTCGATTCAGGCACCGTGATGGCCGCGCTGTTCAGCAGGCGGTTCGGCTTGCTGTAGCGCTGCCGCGAGTAGAAGCCGGTGAGGCGGTTCTTCTGGTTCGCCTGCCACGTGAAGTTGCCGAGGCCCGACGTGATGTTGGTCTGGTCGAGCACGCTCTGCGAGTTCTGCACCGGCACGTTCTGGTGCACGCGCCAGTCCCTGAACGATCCGAAGAAGCGCACCTTGTTCTGCACGAGCGGTCCGCCGGCGGCGACGTTCGCGTCCGACACGAAGTCCGACGTGTTGCCGCTGGGCCGGAAGCCGTACGCCTGCAGCGTCGTGCTCGTGTCGTTGCGCGCCTGCAGCTGCTGGCCCGTCCACGTGAACGTCGAGGAGCCGGCCCACTTGTTGCCGCCCGTCTTCGTGATCATGTTCAGGAAGACGCCGGAGGTCGGCACCGTGATGTCGTGCGCGCCGGTCGACACCTGGATGTCGTCGAACGCGTCGAAGTCGTAGTAGAAGCCGGCCGCGCCGATCGCCGCCGGATCGCCGACGTTGATGCCGTTGAGGAACGACGTGTTCTGCGCGCTCGCGGTGCCGCGCGCGCTGAAGGTGCCCTGCAGGCCGCCCGAGGTGCCGCCGACGTCGGGACGGCTGATCACGAGGCCCGGCACTTTCGCTTCGACGAGCGCCCAGATGTCGCGCCCGCCCGGCGTGCCCTGAATCAGCTCCTGGCTCAGGTTCACGTTCACGTTCGCGCTCGTCGTGTCGACGGTCGGCGACTGCCCGGCGACCGTCACCGTCTCGGCGAGCGTCGCCACCTTCAGGCCCTGCTCGATCGGCGTCGTCTGCCCGACGAGGACGGCGATGCCCTGACGCACGACCGACTGGAAGCCGGAGAGCTCCAGCTTCACCTCGTACGTGCCCGGCACGAGCGACGGGAATCGATACGTGCCGCCGGCATCGGTGACGGCCGTCATCGATCCCGACACGAGCACCGGGCTGGTGATTGTGATCGTCACGCCGGGCACGACGGCGCCCTGCTGGTCGACGGCCTTGACCAGGATGCTTCCGGTCTGCACCTGCGCGCGCGCAGGGATCGCGGCGGCCACGAACGTCAGCATCAGCACGAACCGTAAAAGCCCTTTCATGGATCCTCCCTCGAACGAATGTAGGTTGGACGTGGCGTCGTCGGGCCGGTCCCTCAGCCACTTGGGTAAGCAAGAACACGCGTGCGCAGGGAGGACTCTATCAAAGCGCAGCAGCCGATTTCATGGTGATTTCTCATCGGTTCCCCGTCCCGCCGACACCGTACGGAAACTTGGATTTATACTGCCCGAATGAAAGACGTTCTGACGCTGTCGCTCGCGTCCGCAATTGGCGTGTCATTGCTCGTCGCGCCGCGAGGCGAGACGCAGCAGGCGCGCGCCGCCTCGCCGCTCACCATCGAACAGCTGATTGACATCCGACACCCATCGAGCCCGATGTGGGCGCCCGACGGCCGCAGCGTGGTGTTCGTCTGGGATCGCGCCGGCGTGTCGAAGGTGTACGTCGTGGACGCCGCGGCGTCGGCGCCGCCGCGCGAACTGCCTGGAGCCGGCGGGCAGCTCGCCGGCGCCTTCTGGAGCCGCGACGGACGCGCGCTGATGATCGTGAAGAACGGCGATCTGTGGCGCGCGCCGATCGATGGCAGCGCAGCGTCCGCCGTCTGGACGACGCCGGCCATCGAGTCGAGCATGGTGCCGTCGCCCGACGGCACGCGCGTCGCGTTCGTGAGAGCCGCAGCAGGTACCACGCCTGGCGCGGGCGCGGCTGCAGGACGCGGAGGCCGCGGGCGCGGCGCCGGCGGCGCCGCCGGCGATCTCGTCGTGCGTACGCTCGCCGATGGTAAGGAAACCGTCGTGGTCCGCTCGCTCGAGCACGCGATCGGCGGCCTCGGCTGGTCGCCCGACGGACAGACGCTCGTGTTCAACGACGTCAACCCCCCGATCCGCCACGAGCAGACGCCGGAGTACTCCGGATCGAAAATCATCTACACGGTGACGGAGAACGTGCCGGGCGAGTCGCACGCGATCGCCGCGGCGGGCGGCAACCCGACGTCGCTCGGGATGCTCGGCGGCTTCGGCGGACGCCGATGGCTCGACGCGCGCCATCTCGTCGTCGATCGCACGTCGGCCGACTTCAAGCGGCGGACGACGTCGCTCGTGGACGTCGGCGGCGGCGAGCCGAAGGTGCTGCACGAGGACGTGAAGGAAAAGTTCTGGAGCATCACCGGCGACGCGAACGCCGGCGCGCAGCCGTCGCCCGACGGCAAGTGGATCGCGTTCCTCAGCGATCGCGACGGCTGGGATCACCTCTACGTGATGCCGACCGACGCGAACGACCGTAGGGCGACCCTTTCAGGGTCGCCGATCCAAATCACGCGCGGCAAGTTCGAGGCGTGGCGTCCCGCGTGGTCGCCCGACGGCACGCGCATCGCGTTCGACGCGAACGCGGAAAACCGCTACGGCGATCGTCAGCTGTACGTCGCGTCACTTGGCGGCGATCCGTCGCACGCGACGATTGCGGCGCTGACGAGCGGAAGAGGCACCAACATCGCGCCGCAGTGGTCGCCCGACGGCACGCACCTCGTGTACCAGCACACCGATCCGCACAATTCCGCCGACCTCTGGGCGATCGACGTCGCGTCGAAGAAGACGATGCGGCTCACCGACTCGATGCCGGCGGCGATGGATCGCGCGGCGTTCGTCGAACCGGAGATGGTGAAGTACGCCGGGCCCGACGGCGTGCAGGTGCCGGCATGGCTGCTCGTGCCGAAGAACCTCGATCGCTCCAAGAAGCATCCGGCGATCGTCTGGATTCACGGCGACGGCGTGAACCAGAACTACGACGGCTGGCACGTGCAGCGCAACTACGCCGTGTATTACAGCTTCCATCAGTACCTGCTGCAGAAAGGCTACGTCGTGATCGCGCCCGATTACCGCGGCAGCATCGGCTACGGCCGCGACTGGCGCGAGGGCGTCTACATGGACGTCGGCGGCAAGGACGCGAAGGACGCGTGGATGGCGGCGAATTATCTGAAGACGCTGTCCTACGTCGACATGGATCGCGTCGGCGTCTGGGGCCTGAGTTACGGCGGCTTCTTCACGCTGATCGCGCTCACCGATCAGCCGCGCCTGTTCCGCGCCGGCGTCGACGTCGCGGGCGTCGTCGACTACGCGATGTACTACGAGGATCCGTACCACGGCGGCTGGACGGCGAGCCGCATCGGCACACCGGCGCAGAACCCGAAGGTGTATGCGAACGCGTCGCCGCTCTCGCACGTCGATCGCCTCGAACGTCCGCTGCTCGTGCTGCACGGCACGTCGGACGTCAACGTCCCGTATCTGCACTCCGTGCGCCTCATCGACGAGCTCATGAAGAAGGGGAAGAGCGACCTCGCGTTGTTCATGACCTATCCCGGCGAGTTCCACTACTTCACGCGCGAGCACGTGCTGCGCGACGCGTGGCACCGCGTCGAAGACTTCTTCGACGCGAATCTGAAGAGCGCGCCGAGGACGAGCCACTGAAGCGGCGACCCTGAAGGGTCGCCCTACATGCATCGCGTTGTGGCAACTGTGGGGCGACCCTTCCAGGGTCGCCGAAGCTGTTCAGTGTCGCCTGCGGTACACTGCGAGCATGCGACGTGCGATCGCGATCGCGCTGCTCGTCGCGGCGCCCGTCTCCGCGCAGACGCGCCGGACGCCGGCGAAAAAGCCGCCGCCTCCGCCGGTCACGACGACGGTTGCGCCCGACATCATCTGCCCGACGCCGCTCGGCGTCGGCGTGAAGACGAAGCTCGCCTTCTGCGAGGTGATGGCCGGCCGCGATCCGGCAGCGGGCGTCCTCATCGCGATTCCGCCGCACAAAGGTGCGGCGACGCTCACGTTCGATCTGCACAACCTGCACACCTATTCCGAAGAGCAGGTGCGCGCCAGGCGCGCGTTCGCGCGCTACACCGCGACCATCGGCGTCCTGACGACGGACAACACGCTGCTCAGCCGGGCGGTCGTGCAGAACGAATTCCGGACGGCGGCGGATCTGGTCGATCGCGTCGGCGGCGGCGCGGGCCCCGGCGGCGTGAAGGCGGTCGCGCCCACCGGCACTGAACCTGTGACGATCGCGATCCCCGAGAGCGAGGCCCAGGCGAGCCTGCTCGGCGAGAAGCTCACCGTCGATCGGATGGACGGCAGCGCCACCTACACCCAGGCCGGACGTCCGATTGCCGTCGTCAGCAACGTGATGCTCGAGTACACGCCGGCCCCGCCGCCGAAGCCGAAGCCAACGCCGAAGAAGCGCGCGCGCTGACGCGCGCGACGTCCAGATGACGACGGCGGAGCAGCTCGAGGCGTGGCGGTCGGCGGGCGCCATCACCGACGATCAATCGGCGGCGCTGCTGGCGCTCGTGCGCAAGCAGCGCTTCTCGGTTCACCTCGAGCTGAACGCGCTGCTCTATGCCGGCGTGCTCGCGTTCGCCGGCGGCCTCGGCTGGACGGTCCGCGAGCACTTCGCCAGCCTCGGTGACGCGGCCATCGTCGTCTCGCTCTCGGCGATCGTCGCCGGGTCGCTCTATTACTGCTTCACGCGCGCGGCGCCGTATTCGACGTCGCAGGTCGCGGCGCCCACGTTCGCGTTCGACTACGTGCTGCTGCTCGCGTGCCTCGCGTTCGCGGTCGATCTCTGGTACGTCGAGTTCCGCTTCCAGCTGCTGCGCGAGCGCTGGGACAACTATCTGCTCGCATCGGCGGGTCTGTACGTCGCGCTCGCGTACCGGTTCGACAACCGGTTCGTGCTGTCGCTCGGCCTCTCGACGCTCGCCGGCTGGTTCGGCGTCCACTTCTCGCCAGAGGGATTCTTCACCGGCGCGATGCGGCGCGTCGCGCTGGCGTACGGCATCTCGGTCGCGGCCGTCGGCCTCTGCATGCGCGGGCTGGCGATCAAGCAGCACTTTTTCGAGGCGTACCTCCATGTCGCGGCGAACGCGACTCTGTTTGCCCTGACATCCGGCGTGTTCCGCGGCGACCGTATCGGCGGCGATTCGCGGCTGCTCTGGCTGCTCGGCCTGGTCATCGTCGCC
>QHWK01000390.1 GCA_003223775.1 Acidobacteriota bacterium | reverse complement strand
CGTGATGTTCGGGATGAACAGCGAACCCGTCGGGTCGCCGGGTTCCGGCGGAGCGGGGGCGCCGCAGACGAAGCCGCCGGAGCCGCACGGGTTGTCGTGCGCGGCCTGCGCGGCGGGGTTTCCAGCTCCCACTCCAGGCGGCGGCGCGATCGTCGTCGTCTGGTCCACGATCAGGTTGCTGATCGTGCGCGGCTCGGAGTCGAACACGGTCCCGGTGTTTTGCTTGTACGAGGTTGCCAACCCTGTCGCAGGATTCGGCTGTGCGTCGCGGAAGTTCGGCGTCAGCAGCCGTGGGAAGAGACGATCCGCGGCGCCGAACATGTGCTGATCGGGAACCGGGATGAGGTTGTTGAACGAGCCGTCGACGGTCCGCAGACCGCGCGGCAGCTGCGGGTCGAGCACCTGGTTCGGTCCGCTGCCGAGCAGCGAGCCGCCCGCGGCGTGATCCTGTGCGACGAGGATCTGCTCGTAGATGAATCGGTAGTCTTCGGCAGTGATGCTGAACCCCTGTCCGACCGGTGCGCCGCCAGCGGCAACCTGCGCGCTGACCTGCGCCTGCGGCATGAACGAGGGGCTGATGCCGGACAGGAACATCGCGACGACCATCACGAACGGCCATCGCTTATTCGCGCCGAGCTTTCTCAGAGACATTCGCTACTCCTCCTTGCGTTTCCGATTTCCGGGCCGTTCGCTTCCGCCGCCGCCGCCGACGAGCGCGTGTTCGCCTGCGGTGGAGCGCACGACGTGCTCACACACCTGTGGTGCATCTCGCCTCCTCGCGATCGATAGCTCCGCCCGCGCTTTCGCGGAGACTGTGTCAAGTGGACGGGAAATGTGGTTTGCAGACTACGCGGCGCGATAGAGCGGGGACATTCCTCTTTGGCGGGGGAGTGGCTACGACGTCGGTGGGATGGCTCGTCGCGGCGAGCGAGCAGACGAAAACGATCCGTCTCCGGCGGCGGAGACGGATCGTTTTCGAACTATCGCGTGTGGTTTTCTATTTGGAGTCGGGGGCGATCTTGGTCGAGCCGTAGTACTGCTTCGGCGGAACCTGCCGCGCGCGCGGCGTCTGCATCGCGACGTCGGCGAGCCGCACCGGCTCCGCGTCGAACTTCGCGATCTCGATCATCTTCGTCGACTTGTTGAAGGTGATCTTGGCGCCGTCGGCGAGCTTGCCGACGCCTTTGTCGTTCTTGTCGAAGCGGAACTCGAGGACGTCGACCTGATGCGGCGTACCGAGCGCGACGTCTTTCGGGAACTCGCCGATCGGCAGATGGTCCTGGCTCGCGATGACGATGCGGCGGCCCTTCGGCGTCTTGATCTCGCGCGCGAAGTCGATGTTCCACGACCGCCGCAGGAGCGCGCGCGCGCCGGTGTTCTGGATGCCCGGCGTGAGCACATAGCCGGCCCGCACGCGGACCTTCTCGAGCACGGCCAGCACCGCGGCCGGTCCGCTCTTCATCATCGGCTTCATCACCTTCTCGTACTCCTCGTCGGTCGACCATCGCTCGATCATGATGTCGACGGGCCCCGCGTAGACGCCCTTCGCGTCGAGCGATCGGCCGACGAGATGCGCGGCGGGGCCGTGGGCGTCGGCCAGCATTGGCCGGCGCGTACCGAGCGTGAAGCACGCGACGACGATCGCGGCGCCGGCGACGAGCCGGCGAAGAGTCAGCTGCTTGGACATGTCACCTCTCTTGGAAGAAACGGTCAGTCGAGGCTCGCGTGGGACGTCGCCGACGACGGCGCCTCGACGAGCCCGTGATTGATGGCGAAGAGCGCGAGCTCGAGCCGCGAGTAGACGCCGAGCTTGTCGAAGATGTTCGACAGGTGGCGCTTCACCGTGTCCTCGCGCACGGACAAGAGCTGCGCGATGTCGCGGTTCGACGCGCCGCCGGCGACGTGCGGCACGATCTCGAGCTCGCGCGCCGTGAGGCGGTAGCGCTCGGCCTTCGACGCGCCGTCGCCGCTCGCCATGACCTGGCGGATCGCTTCCACGCCGTCGCGGACGTTCTGCTGCCAGAGCCAGTACTCGCCGTGCATCACGGCGCGGATGCTCCGGAACAGCATCACCGCTTCCGACGTCTTCAGCACGATGCCGCGCGCGCCCAGCTGCAGCGCGGCGATCGTGTCGCCGCGGTGATTGTGGTCGCCCGTGAGCATGATCGATCGCGTCGCCATCGGCGGCCCGCTGCAGATCGCGCGCAGCGCGTCCAGGCCGCCGCCGTTCGGCATCGTCAGATCGAGGAGCAGGACGTCGGGCTTCAGCTCACGGGACAGGCTCACGGCCTCCGTGGCGTCGCCAGCTTCGCCGACGACGTGCATGTCGTCTTCGCTTTCGACGAGCCGCTTGAGCCCGTCGCGAAACATGGCGTGGTCGTCGGCAACGAGAATGCGAACGCGGTCGGAGGGCATCATTTGCACTGGGTTAGGTGTCGCGCGAGGTAGCAATCAGTACGCCGAACGACTCGATGGTCAATCGGGGCGTATACGGCGCGCAGGCAAGGCGTTGATTGGGACAGCGCGGTCGCCGCCGGGCCCGGAAAAAATCGCGCGGGAGGGCGACTAATCGGGCCGGAAGAACGCAAAGGGCGCAGGTTCCTTTGCGCTTCGCGCCCTTTGCCTGCTCTGCGTTCTCTCTACCCACCAAAGTGGCGACGCCGCCACCACCAAAGGACCATTTCAAACCGCTCACCGACCGTTTACTTTGGAGCTCCAGTCAGCCCCAAAAATTTTTCGACCGCGTCGACTAGGTGACCTGCTTCACCAGGAGCGAGGCATGTTTGTGAATATCCGTCATGAGATCTGGCGTCGGTACCGCCGCGCGATCCTCTTCCCAGCGATCGCGCTGTGCGCGGTGACCGCGCCCACGGCCATCAGGGCGCAGACCCCGTCGTTTCTCCCGCTGCCGGGGTGTGTGGCGCCGCCACCCCCGCCGGGGAGCGGCGGCTTCCCTGTCGCCAACACCGACGCGCTGCAGACCATGGCAGCGCCGCTCGTGTTCACGGGCGCCACGCTGCTGGCGAACGACACGGGCGCCCTGCCGATCACGATCGCGTCGATCGCCGCGGCGAGCGCGGCGGGCGGCACGATCACCGGCGCCGGGCCGTACACCTACACGCCGCCAGCGGGCTTCCTCGGCGTGGACAGCTTCAACTACCGGATTCAGAACTCCGTCGGCAACGCCGTCGGCCTCGCCCGCGTGACGGTGACGGCTGACACGATCGCGCCGACGGTTTCGATGACGGCGCCCGCCGGCGGCAGCGTGTCGGGCAACGTGCCCGTCTCGGCGAACGCGAGCGACAACGTCGGCGTCGTCGGCGTGTCGTTCTTCGACGGCACGACGCCCATCGGCGCCGAGGACACCTCCTCGCCGTACGGCGTGACGTGGAGCACCGCGTCGCTCGCGAACGGTCCGCACTCGCTGACCGCGGTCGCGCGCGATGCCGCCGGCAACAGGACGACGTCGCTGCCGGTGGCGGTGACGATCTCGAACGCCGTTCTGTCGGCGCCGACCGTCGACAAGATGGTCTTCTCCGAGGGCCTCGGCAAGCGGACGACGCCGGCGTTCAGCACGACGCGCGCGGGCGATGTGCTCGTCGCGTTCGCGGGCTCGGACGGTCCGGCCTCGGCCAACTCGCAGACGCTGACGATCGCCGGCGCGGGCCTCACGTGGTCGCGCGTGCGCCGCGTCGCAGGCTCGTTCGGCGACGCCGAGATCTGGAAGGCGACGGCGTCGGGCGTGCTGACCAACGTCACGGTCTCGAGCACGCAGTCGTCGGGCGGCGCGCACCAGTCGCTGACGGTGATTGCGTTCAGCGGCGCCTCCGGCGTCGGCGCATCGGCCGGCGCGAGCGCCGCGGGCGGCGCAGCGACGGTGAGCCTCGCCACGACCGCCGCGAGCTCGATGGTCTACGCGGTCGGCAACGACTGGGACGGCGCCGCGGCGCGTGTGCTGCCCGCCGGCCAGACCAAGGTCCACGAGTTCGTCGACAGCGCCGTCGGCGACACGTTCTGGGTGCAGGCGACGAGCGCGGCGACCGGTGCGGCCGGCAGCGCGGCGTCGATGACCACGACGTTCCCGACGGCCGATCAGTGGAACATCGCCGCGGTCGAGATCACCGCGGGCGTCGCGCCGGCCTCGGTCACGGTGCCGAACGTCGTCGGGATGACGCAGGCGAACGCGTCGACGGCCATCACCGGCGTCGGCCTCGCGGTCGGCGGCATCACCACCGCGTTCTCGTCGACGGTCGCCTCCGGCGCGGTGATCAGCCAGACGCCGACGGGCGGCGCGAGCGCGTCGGTCGGGAGCGCCGTGGCGCTCAGCGTCTCGCTCGGACCCGCGCCGACGCCGCCGCCGGGCGCCGGTCCGGTGCTCGCGCTGTCGTTCAACGAAGCGTCTGGGAGCATTGCGAGCGACTCGTCGGGCAATTCGAACACCGGCGCGATCGTCGGCGCGACGCGCGTCGCCGGCCAGACCGGATTCGGCGGAGCCCTCTCGTTCGACGGCGTGAGCGCGATCGTCAACATCGCGAACAGCGCGTCGCTCTCGCTCTCGACCGGCATGACGCTCGAGGCGTGGGTGAATCCGTCGGCGAACGGCGGCGTCGGCCCGAACGACGGCTGGCGCACGGTGATCATGAAGGAGCGCGGGACGACCGGACTCTCCTACGCGCTCTACGGAAACGACGGCGACACGAACCCGTCGCGGCCCGCAGGCTACATCCGCAACAGCGCCGCGGACAAGGAAGCGGCGGCCGGACCGGCGCTGCCCGTCGGCGCCTGGTCGCACCTCGCGCTGACCTACGACGGCACGTCGCTGCGCCTCTACGTGAACGGCGTGCTGCGCAGCACGCTCGCCGCCTCGGGCGGGATCACGACGTCCACCTCGCCGGTGCGCATCGGCGGCAACGTCGTCTTCTCGTCGCCGGGCACGGAGTA
>QHWK01000389.1 GCA_003223775.1 Acidobacteriota bacterium | reverse complement strand
CAACCTCGCGCTCCTCGCCGAAGACCGCGGCGATTTCCAGCGCGCCATCGCCGAGTACACGCGCGAGATCGAGCTGCACGCGAACAGCTACAAGGCGGCGTTCAACCTCGGCCGCGTCTACGAGCGCGTCGGCGATCGCCGCGCGCAGATCGACGCCTTCAAGAAGGCGATCGAGATGAACCCGAGCTTCGCGGAAGGGCATTTCTTCCTCGCCAAGGCGTACCTCGATCAGGAGCAGCAGCTCGACGAAGCGGTGCGCCTCGCGCGGCGCGGCATCGAGCTCGCGCCCGCCTCCGAGTACGCGCCGCTCGGGCACTACGTGATCGCCGACGTCTACTCGCGCCAGGGCCGCGCCGCCGAAGCGGCGCAGGAAGCGGCGCGCGGCCGCGCGCTCGAGCGAGGGAAGGCGGACGCGCGGTGACGGCGAAGCGGGCGCGGCCGTCGGTGCTCATCATCGGATCGGAGGCGCAGCCGTTCGCGAAGACCGGAGGCCTTGCCGACGTCCTCGGCGCGCTGCCGCCGGCGCTCGCGCGCTTCGGCTGGGCCGCGACGGTCGTGCTGCCCCGGTACCGCGGCGTCACGGCGGGCGCTCCCGTCGAGACGTTTCCGGTGACCGTCGGCGGCTTCACGCGCGACGCGGCGTTTTTCGAGGCGCCGCTCGCCGACGGCGCGCGCGCGATTCTCGTCGACTGCCCCGACCTCTACGATCGCGAGTCGCTCTACGGCGTCGGCAACGTCGACTACGCCGACAACGCGCTGCGTTTCGCGTTTCTCACGCGTGCGGCGCTCGAGTTCGCCGGCCGCCGCAGCGCGCCGCCGCTCGTCGTCCACGCGCACGACTGGCAGGCGGGTCTGGCGCCGGTGTATCTGTCGACGCTGTACGCGTCGCACCCGGTGCTCGCCGGCACGCCGTCGGTGTTCACCATTCACAACCTCGCCTATCAGGGGATCTTCGACGCGTCCCTGCTGCCGTCGCTCGATCTCGGCTGGGATCAGCTGACCGTCGGTCGCCTCGAGTACTGGGGGCGCATCAGTTTCCTCAAGGGCGGCATCAACGGGTCCCGTTTCGTGACGACGGTCAGCCGCCGCTACGCCGAGGAGATCCAGACGCCGGAATTCGGCTTCGGCTTCGACGGCATCCTGCGCGCGCGCGGCGCCGATCTCGTCGGCATCCTGAACGGTATCGACACGCGCGAATGGGATCCGGCCGACGATCGGTTCCTGCCGGCGCGCTTCGACGCCGACCATCTCGAGCCGAAGGCGACCGTGAAGCTCGCGGTGCTGCGGCGCTACGGCCTGCCGGTCGACGAGGGGGCCCAACAGCGCCCGCTCGTCGGCATCGTGTCGCGGATGGTCGATCAGAAGGGCTTCGATCTGATCGCGGCGCTCGCCGACGATCTGCCGCGGCTCGACGCGTCGTTCGTCGTGCTCGGCACGGGCGACCCGGCGTACCAGGACATGTGGCGCGTGCTCGCGGCGCGCCACCCCGACCGCATCGGCGCGCAGATCGGCTTCGACGAGGCGCTCGCGCACCTCATCGAGGGCGGCGCGGACATGTTCCTGATGCCGTCCCGCTTCGAGCCATGCGGCCTCAACCAGATGTACAGCATGCGGTACGGCACGGTGCCGGTGGTCCACGCCGTCGGCGGCCTCGCCGACACGGTCGAGGACGACCAGCCGCGCCGCCGGAAAGCGACCGGATTCGTGTTTCGCGAGTACACGCCGGCGGCGCTCCTCGACGCGCTGACGCGCGCGGTGACGCGCTTCGCGGACCGCACGAGATGGCGAGCGCTCCAGGTCGCCGGCATGCAGCGGGATTTTTCGTGGGACCGTTCGGCGCAGGAGTACGTCAAAATATACGAACGAGCTTTTGGCGCTCGTCCGCGGGGAACCCGGGCCTAGGAGACGCGATGGCAACCGAAAACGTGCAGACCAACGTCCAGACCGAATCGCAGGTGCAGAAGTTCACCGACGCGAATTTCGACGAAATCGTGCTGAAATCGGGCGCGCCGGTGCTGGTGGATTTCTGGGCGGAGTGGTGCGGCCCCTGTAAGCGGCTCGGGCCCACGGTGGACGCGCTGGCCACCGAGTACGCCGGCAAGGTGACGGTCGGCAAGCTGAACGTCGACGAGAACCCGAACGTGTCGTTCAAGTTTCAGATCCGCGGCATCCCGACGATTCTGATCTTCAAGGGCGGGCAGGTCGTCGAATCGGTCGTCGGCCTCGCGCAGAAGGACGATCTGAAGAAGGTCCTCGACAAGCACGTCTGACCGCCCGATGCCCGCTCCTAAAAACGTCGTCATCATCGGGTCCGGCCCCGCCGGGCTCACGGCAGCGCTCTATTCCGCGCGCGCCAACCTCAATCCGCTCGTCGTCGAGGGCATCGAAGCCGGCGGCCAGTTGATGCTGACGACGATGGTCGAGAATTTTCCCGGCCATCGCGACGGCATCATGGGCCCCGATTTGATGGCGGAGATGCGCGCGCAGGCGCAGAAGTTCGGCGGCGAGATCATTCAGGGCAACATCACCAAGGTCGATCTCTGCTCGCAGCCCATGGCGGTTCAGACGAGCGAGGCGAGCTACGCCGCGCGATCGGTGATCATCGCGACCGGCGCCTCCGCGCGGCTGCTCGGCCTGCCGGCCGAGCGCGGCCTGATGGGCCACGGCGTCTCGACGTGCGCGACGTGCGACGGCTATTTCTTCCGCGGCCACGAGATCGCCGTCGTCGGCGGCGGCGATTCGGCGATGGAGGAAGCGGTCTTCCTGACGCGCTTCGCGACGAAGGTGACCGTCGTCCACCGCCGCGACACGCTGCGCGCGTCGAAGATCATGCAGGACAAGGCGCGCTCGAACCCGAAGATCGCGTGGCTGCTGAGCCACGAGGTGGACGAGATCCACGACACCGGCAAGGGCGAGGTCACGTCGATGGTCGTGCGATCGACGAAGACCGGCGAGCGGCAGGCGCTGCCGGTCACCGGCGTGTTCGTCGCAATCGGCCACACGCCGAACACCGCGCTCTTCCGCGGCCAGCTCGAACTCGATCAGAACGGCTACATCATCACGCACGACGGCGCGAAGACGAGCCTCCCGGGCGTGTTCGCGTGCGGCGACGTGCAGGATCACATCTACCGCCAGGCCATCACCGCCGCCGGAACGGGCTGCATGGCCGCCATCGATGCGGAACACTACCTCGATAGCATCCCCGAGCATCTCGCCAGCGTGTAAGTGACGACGTACAACGCAGAACCCGCAGAACACGCAGAGTACTCATGGTTTCTGCGAGCTCGGCGAGCTCTGCGTTGATCGTCGTCCGTCAATTTTTCGTTCAGTCGATCCAGCCGCCGCCGACGACGACGTCGTCGTCGGCGTAGAAGACGACCGCCTGTCCGGGGGTAATCGCGATCTGCGGCGCGTCGAAGACGACCTCGGCGCGCGCGTCGCCGAGCGCGCGGACGGTCGCCGGCGCCGCCTCGTGGCGATGGCGGATCTGCGCGCGGACGCGCAGCGGCGCCGCCGGCTCGCGCGCGATCCAGTTGACCAGCGACGCGGTCAGCGTCCCGCGCTCGAGCGACGGCTTCGGCCCGACGAGGACCTGCTGAGTGGCCGGCTGCAGCGCGAGCACGTACATCGGCGCAGAGCCGGGGGACGCCAGGCCGAGGCCCTTCCACTGGCCGACCGTGAAGCGGTGCACGCCCTCGTGGCGGCCGAGCACGCGGCCCTGCTCGTCGACGAACACGCCCTCGCGGCCGCCGCCCGGGATGCGCGTCTCGACGAACGATCGGTAATCGTGATCGGGGATGAAGCAGATCTCCTGGCTGTCCGGCTTCTCCGCGACCGGCAGGCCGCGCTCGCGCGCGTACGCGCGCACCGCGGCCTTCGGCCGATCACCGATGGGGAAGCACGCGGCCGCCAGCTGCGCCTGCGTGAGCGAGAACAGGAAGTACGACTGATCCTTCGCCGGATCGACGCCGCGGCGGAGCCGGTAGCGGCCGCTCGCGGCGTCGCGCTCCACGCGCGCGTAGTGCCCCGTCGCGACCGCGTCCGCCCCGAACGCGCTCGCGCGCTCGGCGAGCGTCGCGAACTTGAGATCGCTGTTGCAATGGACGCACGGCAGCGGCGTTCGTCCGGCGGCGTACTCGCGCACGAAGTTCGACACGACCTGCTCGTCGAACCGCCGCTCGAAGTTGACGATGTAGTGCGGGATGTCGAGCGCGGCGGCGACCTTGCGCGCGTCGTGCAGATCGTCGATCGAGCAGCAGCTGCCGAACGAGGTCTGTCCCTCCGACTGATCGTAGAGCTGCATCGACAGGCCGATGACGTCGTGGCCCTGCTCGGCGAGCAACGCCGCGGCGACGGACGAATCGACGCCGCCCGACATCGCGACTACGACGCGCATCGAGCCGTCAATCCTCGCAATTTGTCGACGAGCCGCGGGAGCACCGCGATCGTGAAGTCCACTTCGTCTTCGGTCGAGAACAGCCCGAGGCTGAACCGGAGCGAATTCTGCGTCCGGTGCGCCGGCAGCCCCATCGCTTTCAGCACGTGCGACGGCTCGAGCGTGCCGGACGAGCAGGCGGAGCCGGTCGATACCGCGACGCCCGCGAGATCGAGCGCGATGAGCAGGCTCTCGGCCTCGACGCGATCGAAGCTGATGTTCGTCGTGTTCGGTACGCGCGCCTCGCGCGCGCCGTTCACGGCCGTGCCCGCGACCGCGTCGAGAACGCCGCGCTCGAGCCGGTCGCGAAGCGCGGCGATGCGGGGCGCGTCGGCGTCGAGTTTCGCCGCCGCGAGCTGCGCGGCGACGCCGAGGCCCACGATGCCCGGCACGTTCTCCGTGCCCGCGCGGCGGTTCCGCTCGTGCTTCCCGCCGGTCATCGTCGGCTGCAGCCGCGTGCCGCGCTTGATCCACAGCGCGCCGGCGCCCTTCGGCCCGTTGAACTTGTGCGCCGAGAGCGACAGCAGGTCGATGCCGAGCGCGCGGACGTCGACGCGGATCTTTCCGGCCGTCTGGACCGCGTCGGTCCGTCGTGATCGCCTCTCGGAGCCGATCAGGGGAGACGATGCCGGAGGGCTCGACGGGAAGGAGCGTCGTGCGCCAGCCGCGGCGCGCGAGCGCCTTCAGCGTGTTGAGCACCGCTTCGTGCTCGATCGCGCCCGCGATCAGGTGACGGCGTCCGCTTGGCTCGAGCGCTTCGGCGGCGCCGCGAATCGCGAAGTTGTCCGATTCGGTGCCGCCGCTCGTGAAGACGATTTCAGAAGGATCGGCGCCGATGAGCGCCGCCACCGCCGATCGCGCGTCGTCGAGCGCCGCTTTCGCCTGCTGGCCGAAGCGGTGCACGCTCGACGCGTTGCCGAAGACGTCGCGGCTGGCGCGCGCGACGGCCTCGATCACCTCGGGCGCGAGCGGGGTGGTCGCGTTGTAGTCGAAATAGACACGCACCGTGAATCATTCATTGTATCATTGCCGCTAACCCTCGGTAACAAAAGGACTAGACAAGCTTTCACCCCGCACATATACTGGCCGGAACGTGGGCCCGGCACCCCGACGGCAGACACCCTAGCCCCCTGGGA
>QHWK01000388.1 GCA_003223775.1 Acidobacteriota bacterium | reverse complement strand
TTCATCGCGCGCGCCACCTCGTCGAGCGAGACGACGATCGATCCCGAAATCTGCGAGAGGAGCGGCCACATCGTCGGCAGCACGGACTTGCCGCCGGCGCCGTCGACGAAGGACGCCGTCCAGTTGTCGAAATAGATCGGCCGGCCGGCGGCGAGCGACGCCGCGAGCGGCGCCGCCGTCTCCGGCTCCGCCGCGTAGACGCGCGTGTCGGGCTTCAGCTCGCGCACGGCGGCCGCGATGCCGCCGAGGAGCCCGCCGCCGCCGATCGGCGCGACGATCGCGTCGACGTCGGGAACATCCTCGAGGATCTCGAGCGCCGCGGTCGCGTTGCCGGCGATGAAGCGATCGTCGTCGAAGGGGTGGACGAAGTAGCCCGCCATGCGACCTGAGCCGTGCGCCTCGACCGTCTTCCAGCACTCGTCGTAGCTCGCGCGGACGATCGTCGCGCCCAGGCGCTCGATCGCGCGGATCTTCGTGTCGGGCGCCGTGTCGATCACCATCACGGAGCAGCGCGCGCCCATCTTCTTCGCGGCGAGCGCGACGCCCTGCGCGGCGTTGCCGGCGCTCACCGTCCAGACGCCCTCTTTCAGCTGCTCGGGCGTCAGCTGGCGGATCGTGTTCTGCGCGCCGCGAATCTTGAACGAGCCGATCGGCTGGAGCGTCTCGAGCTTCAGATAGATCTGCGTGCCCGGCGGGCCGTCGTGCTCGAGACGCACGAGTGGTGTGCGGATCGCGGCGCCGTACACGGCAGTGGCGGCATCCCGTATGGCCGCGAGCGGAATGTGCCGGTCGGACAGCGTGATCGCCAAGGCGAGGATGGTAGCCGCCTCACTTGACGAGCGTCAATGGCGCGCGTGATCACGGTCGAGCTGCACGCTGGCGCGCTCTGTCGGGTTCAACTCAGACGTAGGGCGACCCTTTCAGGGTCGCCAGGCGAGGCTGAAAGCCTCGCCCTACACGTTTTGCAATGCGTCGATCGTCGTGATCGTCAGCGGTCGCGATTCCTGATCAGCTCGCGGACGCGATCGATCGGGATCGCGTCCGCGGCGCCGATGGCCGACCGCACGCTCGTCGCCTGGAAGAGCGAGTTGTAGACGGCTTCTTCCGTGGCCTCGAGCGCCGCTTCGAAGAGCGGCGACGTGGCGTCGGTCGGCAGCACGCTGCGCGCGCGCGGCGCCGTCTCGTTGAAGCGGCTGCGCACCTCGGGCGCCGTGGAGAACGCGACCGCGAAATCGCCGCTGCCGTTGCTGTAGGACGATCCGGTGCGCGCGAGGCCGAAGACGGCGCGCGCGGCGAGGCGGCGCAGATCGCGCGCGTCGAGCGGCGCGTCGGTCGCGACGACGAGCATGCAGGATCCATCTGCCCGCGACGCGGCCGCGCCCTCGTCGACCGCGGCGCGCCGCGCCGGCGGCTGCAGCGACTTGTAGATCGGCACGCCGGCGATCGTCAGGTTGCCGCCGAAGTTGGTCTGCGCGAGGACGCCGACGGTGTAGCCCGTGCGCGCGAGCGCGCGCGACGCGGTGCCGATGCCGCCCTTCCAGCCGTAGCGGATCGTACCGGCGCCCGCGCCGACGGCGCCTTCCGCCACCGGCCCGACTGTCGCGCTCCGAATCGCCTCGAGCACGTGCTCGCGCGTCACGTGGAAGCCGCGGATGTCGTTCAGCCCGCCGTCGTTGGTCTCGCCCACCAGCGGGTTCACCGAGCGCACCTCGTCGTTCCCGGGCTGCGCGATCGTGTACCGCGCGACCGCGTCCACCGCGGTGCCGACGCTGAGCGTGTTGGTGAGGACGATGGGCGTTTCGATCGTCCCGAGCTCCGCGACCTGCGTCGATCCCGCGAGCTTGCCGAACGCGTTGCCGACGAACACCGCGCCGGCCACCTTGTCCTGAAACAGGTTGCCGCCGTGCGGCAGGATTGCCGTCACGCCGGTGCGCACGCGATCGCCTTCGACGACCGTCGTATGTCCGACGCGGACGCCGGCGACGTCGGTGATCGCGTCGAGCGCGCCCGGCGGATGGACGCCGGGAGCGATCCCGAGATCGCGCGCACGAGGCTTCGCGGACTGCGCGTGAAGAGAGAACGCAAAGGAGGCAAAGGCCGCGGAGAACGCAGAGAACGCGAAGACGGCAAAGAACGCGAAGACGGCAAAGAACGCGAGGCTCCGCGGCCTCTGCCGACTCTGCGTTCTCGACGTCGTCATGATCGGAGCGCCGCCACCTGCGCTGAGAGGACATCGAGCCGTTTCATCAGTTCCTCGTGCCGCGCCGACTCCGCTGTCGGCTTCTTCGCGAAGAACGCGATCGTGCCGCCTGGATCGAGCACGGCGCGGTCGATATCGTCGAGCGACGCAAACCCCTGCTTGTGCGCCGCGGCCTCCAGCTCGGAAATCGTGATCAGCTCCCGCTTCAACCGATCGCGCTGGAGGACGCCTTCTTCGATGAGAACGTCGCACCCTCCTTCCACGAGCACGTCCAGCCGTTGGTGCCCGTACAGGAACCGGACGACGGCGTAGTTGACCACGAGCAGCGTCGCCGCGCCAATCATCCCGCCGGTGACGCTGTTGTCTTCGCCGATGATCGCGTTCTGTACCGTGTTGGAGAGCGTCAGCAGCACGACGAGATCGAACGGATTGAGCTGCGCCAGCTCGCGCTTGCCCGCCAGACGCAGCATCGCGATCAGGAAGAAGTAGACCAGAATCGGCCTCAGCATCTTCTCGATCACGGGCAGCGGCAGCATGAACATGTCGTGAAACACCGGCATTTGCATGGCGCATTATCGCGCCGCGCCGAAAGGCCCCTGTCCATGCTTTATGGTTTGTTCACACCGTGGCATCCTGTGTCAGCGACAGGAGTACGAAACCCTCGAAGGGTACATGGACTTATGGAACGGTAACTGCTAGGGTTACGGCCAGTTCATCCATACTAAGGGCGTACATAGTCTCATCATGGTGCATATCGTCGTTTCCCCCGCGACGATGAGTCGGCGGCGGCTCCTTGGTTGGGCGGCGTTGGCGATCGCGCTTTTTGGATCCGCGATGTTCGTCCGCGCTCAGTCGGGCGCCCCGTCGCCCGCGCAGCAGCCGGGGGCGCTGACCGATGGGACGACGCTCCTGCCCAACGGATGGCGTCTGGCGCCAGCCGGACGCCACGTAAGAGTCGGGACCCTCCCGCTCAACATCGCCACCTCCCCCGACGGCAAATACGCGGTCATCACCAACAACGGCGTCAACCGGCCGACGCTGTCGGTCGTCGACATCGCCTCCTGGACCGTCAGGAGCACGACGACGGTCGACGCGGCGTGGCTCGGACTGGTGTTCAGCCCCGACGGCACGAAGCTGTATTCGTCGGGCGCGGGGCAGAACAATGTTCAGGAATTCTCCTTCGTCGACGGCGTGATCGCGCGCACGCGCGCGTTCGCGCTGCCCGCGGCGCCCGCCGAGACCTTCGCGAGCGGCCTCACGATCGGCCGCGACGGCCGCACGCTGTACGTCACGCGGCTCTTCGCGATGACGTTGTCGTCGATCGACGTCGCGAGCGGCGTCGTCACGAAGACCGTGCCGCTGCAGGCCGAGCCGTACACCGCGCTCGCGTCCGTCGACGGGCGATTCGTGTTCGTGTCGTTGTGGGGCGGATCCGTCGTCGAAGTCTACGCCGCCGACTCGCTGACGCTCGTCACCGAGATGTTCACCGCGGAGCACCCCAACGCGATGGCGATCTCGCCCGACGGCAAGCGCCTGT
Organism: Acidobacteriota bacterium; assembly: GCA_003223775.1. Classification (GTDB taxonomy): domain Bacteria; phylum Acidobacteriota; class Vicinamibacteria; order Vicinamibacterales; family CAVVIG01; genus QHWK01. Next base: position 961 of record QHWK01000388.1, on the reverse strand, counting down.
TCGTCGCCTGCGGCAACAGCGCGAGCGTGTGGGTGTTCGATACCTTCTCCAATTTCGCGATCGAGCAGATCTCGACGAGCCTCTATCCCGAGCAGCCGCCGACGTCCACGCCGAACTCCGTCGCGCTGTCGCCCGACGGGCGGACGCTGCTCGTGGCGAATGCCGACACCAACACCGTCGCGTCGATCGACGTGAGCAATTCGGCGCGCGCGTTCGTCGACGGCTTCATCCCGACCGGCTGGTATCCGACCGGCGCCGTGTTCACGCGCGACGGCCGGCAGATCATGATCCTCTCGGGCAAGGGAATGTCGAGCGCGGCGAACCCGTTGAGCGGCGGAATGGAGACGCGGCTCGTCGGCGTCGCGTCGATCCTGCCGGTGCCCGACCGCACGACGCTCAACGAATTCACGCGCAAGGTCTACTCCGTGACGCCGTACACCGACGCGGTGCGCATGCGGCCGGTCGGCGTCCCGGTCGGATCGCCGGTGCCGCAGACGGTCGGCGGCAGCTCGCCGATCAAGCACGTCTTCTACGTGATTCGCGAGAACCGCACCTACGATCAGGTGCTCGGCGATCTCGCCGAAGGCAACGGCGATCAGCGGCTGGCGATCTTCGGTCGCGACATCACGCCGAACGCCCACGCGCTCGCGCAGGGCTTCGTCGTCTTCGACAACTTCTACGTCGACGCGGACGTGAGCTACAACGGGCACGCGTACTCGACGGCGGCGTACGCGACCGACTTCATCGAGAAGCTGTGGCAGTCGAACCTGATGGGCCGCGGCGTCCAGTATCTCGGCGAAGGCGGCGGCTTCATGCGAAACACGTTCGGCAACGTGAGCGCGCCGATGATGGGCTATCTGTGGGACTACGCGCGGCGCGCCGGCGTCACCGTGCGAAGCTACGGCGAGTTCGTCGCGCACACGCGCGCCGCCAACGGCGACATCTCCGCCGTCGAGTCGGT
>QHWK01000910.1 GCA_003223775.1 Acidobacteriota bacterium | reverse complement strand
TCGGCTCGGTGATCATGCGGAAGCGATACGCCGGCCGCGGCGGAAAAAGATGCGCCGCTTCGTTGAGCGTGTCGGGCGTGAGCGTCCTCAGCGGCGTGATGTCGTCGAGCACGTAAAAGCCGCGGCCGTAGGTCGCGACGACGAGATCGTTGAAGTGCTCCTGGATCGTGAGCCAGTGCACCGGCGCGTGCGGCAGCCCCGACTGCAGCGGCAGCCAGTGCGCGCCTTCGTCGACGGAAAAGTAGAGCGCGTTCTCGGTGCCGAGATAGAGCAGACCGCGCTTGACCGGATCTTCGCGGAAGACGAACGGATCGCGGTTGTTCACCTGGTGGAGATCGAACGTGACGTACGCGGCGCCGTTGTCGAACCGCGACGGCTCGATGTTGCTCACCGTCCCCCAGCGCGGCAGCCCCGGAATGCCGGCGGTGACGTTCGTCCAGCGGCCGCCGTTGTCGCGCGTCACCTGCAGCTGGCCGTCGTTGGTGCCGGCCCAGATTACGCCCCTCTCGCGCGGCGACTCGGCGATCGCGAACACGACGCCGGCGTACTCGACGCCGACGTTGTCCGGCGTGAGGCCGCCCGATCGCTGCTGATGTGATTTGTCGTCGAGCGTCAGGTCGGGGCTGATCACCTGCCAGCTCTGGCCGCCGTCGCTCGTGCGGTGCACGTGCTGCGACCCGGCGTAGACGACGTTGTGATCGTGCGGCGAGATCGCGACCGGGAACGTCCAGTTGAAGCGGTACTTCACGTCCGCGGCCGGCACGCCGATCGTCGCCTCCGGCCAGATTTCCACTTCGCGCGCCTGGCGCGTTCGCTCGTCGAAGCGCTCGACCGTGCCGCCGAGGCTTCCGTAGCCCGTGCCGCTCGCCCACACGATGTTGTTGTCGACCGGATCGGGGATCGCCCAGCCGCTCTCGCCGCCCGCGACCGAGTGCCACAGGCCGCGCGGAATCGGACCGGACACGTCGTCGTCGGACTGCTTCGCGAGCCGGCTGTTGCTCGGGCCGCGCGTGGACGGCCCGTCCTGCCGGTTGCCGTAGACGTTGTACGGAATCTGATTGTCGGTCGCGACGTGGTACATCTGCGCGACCGGCAGCTGGATGTGATGCCAGCTGCGCCCGCGGTTGATCGAGAGGCTCAACCCGTCGTCGTGCGCGACGACGAAGCGATCGCCGTTGGTCGGATCGATCCACATGTCGTGGTTGTCGCCGATCGGCGCGAGGCGGCCCGAGAGATCGATGCTCGTCTTCCCGCCGTCGAGTGTCTTGGTGAACTCCGCCGAGAGGAAGTAGGCCTCGTTCTCGTTGTCGGGCTCGACGGCGAAGCGCGTGTAGTAATGCGTGCGGCCGCGCAGGCGGCGGT
>QHWK01000387.1 GCA_003223775.1 Acidobacteriota bacterium | reverse complement strand
GCGGAGCGTTGAAATGTTCGCCGTTTCGTGGGAGGGCAGCTATCATTGGTCAATCCAATCATGAGCGTCGTTCGAGAGCGGCATGACACGCTCGACAGCGCGGCGGCGGTCGTCGCGCACGTCCGCCAGCTGATCGATCGCGGCGCGCTCGGCCCCGGCGCGCGCCTCCCGCCCGAGCGCGACCTCGCGCGGCAGGTCGGCGTCAGCCGCCCCACGGTGCGCGCCGGCCTGCGCACGCTCGCCGCGCTCGGCGTTGTCCGCTCACGCCGCGGATCGGGCACCTACATTCCCGATGGTCCGCCGACGCTCGGCGTCGAGGCGCTCAGCTTCATCGCCGCGCTCCACAAGTTCACCGTCGACCACGTCTTCGAGACGCGCCGCATCCTCGAGGCCGGCGCCGCGGCGCTCGCGGCCGAGCGCGCGACGCCCGACCAGCTCGCGACGCTGGCCGACGAAGTCGCGGGGCTCTTCGCGTCGCTGAACGATCGGGCGTCGATGGTCGAGATGGTGTCGGCGCTCTACTCCGAGCGCCGGCGCGCGACGGTCGAGCGCGCGGTCGATCGCGATCTGCGCGATGCCGCGGACGCGCACCGCCAGATTTACCAGGCGATCCGCGCGCACGACGTCGAGCGCGCGCGGCGCATGATGAACGATCACCTCGTCCGCGCCCGCTCGTACCAGGCGAAGGAAGAAGGATCCAAGCCCGTGGGCGCGAAGGCCGACGGATCGCGGCGGGCCGCGCGATGACGCGATCGTTGTTCGACCTCTCGGGCCGCATCGCGGTGGTCGTCGGCGGAACGACCGGCATCGGGCGCGCGATCGCGCTCGGGCTCGCCGATGCGGGCGCGAACGTGGTCGGGACGGGCCGGCGGCGCGAGGCGGTCGACGCGGTCGCGTCGGAGATCGAGCAGCGCGGGCGCCGGACGCTGCGGCATCCCGCCGACGTCCACGACTCGGCGTCGCTGCGCGCGCTGCGCAACGTGTGCCTCGAGGCGTTCGGCCGCGTCGACATCGTCGTCGCCGCCGCCGGCGTCACGAAGCGCGTGGCATCGGTCGACATGGCGGAAGCGGACTGGAACCAGATCCTCGACACGAACACCACCGGCGTGTTCCGGACGTATCAGGCGTTCGCGCCGTCGATGATTGCCCACGGGTCGGGACGCTTGATCGGCGTCGCGTCGCTGGCGTCGTTCGTCGGGCTGCAGGAGGTGGCGGCGTACACCGCCAGCAAGGCGGCGGTCGCAGGCCTCACGCGCGCGCTGTCGGTGGAATGGGCGCCGCACGGCGTCACCGTCAACGCGATCGCGCCCGGTGTGTTCGAAACGGATCTGAACCGGGAGATTCTGAAAGGACCACGCGGACGCGAGTTCCTGATGCGGACGCCGATGGGACGCTTCGGCCGCGTGGACGAGCTCGTGGGCGCCGCCGTGTACCTCGCGTCGGATGCGGCGACGTTCGTCACGGGGCAGCTGATCGCGGTCGACGGCGGGTTTCTCGCGAGCGGAGTGAACCAGTGATCACGGCGATCGTCGTGCACGACGGCGACAACGTCGCGACGGCGCTCGAGGCAATCGAGGCGGGACAGACGGTGAGCGCGGGCCCCGCGCGCCTGACGGCGATCGACGCGATCCCGCGCGGCCACAAGATCGCCCTGCGCGACATCGCGGCCGGCGCGGCCGTCGTCAAGTACGGCAGTCCGATCGGCACCGCATCGTCGCCGATTGCGGCCGGCGCGCACGTGCACACGCACAACGTCGCGAGCGCGCGCGGGCGCGGCGATCTTCATGCGGCACCGCGATCGCCCGACATCGGGATTCCGTAGCGAGGACGATGACATCAGGACCCGCATTTCTCGGCTACGCGCGCGCGGACGGCACGGTCGGCACGCGCAACCACGTGCTCGTCGTCCCCACCGTCATCTGCTCGGCCGTCGTCGCCGAGCGCATCGCGGCGGCGATTGCGCCCGTCGGCGCCGCGCTGCCGCACCTCGCCGGCTGCGGGCAGATCGGCCCCGACCTGACGGTGACGCACGAGACGCTGGCGGCCTACGCGCGGCATCCGAACGTCGGCGCCGTCATCGTCGTCGCGCTTGGATGCGAGCAGGTCGTCGCGCAGCAGATCGCCGACGCCGCGCGGCACGCCGGACGTCCGGCGCACATCGTGTCGATTCAGGGCGAGGGCGGCACGCTGCGCGCGACGGCGCGGGGCATCGAGATCGCGCGCGAGCTCGCCGCGAGCCTCGACTCCGTCGAGCGGAGCTGGTGTCCGGCGTCGTCGCTCGTGCTGTCAGTGAAGTGCGGCGGCTCGGATTACACGTCCGGGCTCGCGTCGAACCCGGCGGTCGGGCGGCTCGCCGACACGCTCGTCGATCTCGGCGGCGCGGTCGTCCTCGGCGAGATCGCCGAGATCATGGGGGCCGAGCACCTGCTGGCCGCCCGCGCGTCCACGCCCGCGACCGGCGCGCAGCTGCTGCGGGTGATCAGCCGCGTGGAGGCGGAAGCGATGGCGCTCGGCGTCGACATCCGTGGCACGCAGCCGTCGCCCGGCAACATTCGTGGCGGCCTGACGACGATCGAAGAGAAATCGCTCGGCGCGACGCACAAGGCCGGCGAGCGCACGCGCCTCGAGGACGTCGTCGGCTACGCCGCGCCGATCGCCAAGCGCGGCCTCACCGTGATGGACACGCCGGGGCTCGACGTCGAGTCGGTCACCGGTATGGTGGGCGGCGGCGCGCAGATCGTCGTGTTCACGACGGGACTGGGCACGCCGACCGGGAACCCGATCGCGCCCGTGATCAAAGTCACCGGCAACTCGCGCACCGCACAGACGATGGCGGACAACATCGACGTCGACGTGAGCGGGATTCTCACGACGGGCGAGTCGTTCGACGTCGCCGCGCGGCGCCTCTTCACCGAGATGCTCGAGGTGGCGTCCGGCCGCCCGACGGCGGCCGAGCGGCTCGGCCACCGCGAGTTCGCGATTTACAGACGTAATCCGACGATTTAGAGGTCGAGGTATCGGTAGCGCAGCCCTTCAGGGCTGCCCGGCGGTCGTGGGCAGGCCTGAAGGCCTGCGCTACCGGAGACCGCCGACGATCGTGGGACGCACGTATATTAGGTCGTCGATCATCGGAGGCCGACATCACATGGCGATGCCGAATGTGCGCGAAGCCGCGGCGCCGGCGCCTGCCGGTCGCATCGGACGCTTCCGCTGGACGATCTGCGGCCTGCTCTTCCTCGCGGCAACGATCAACTACATCGATCGCCAGGTGATCGGCATCCTCAAGCCGACGCTGCAGGCGCAGTTCGGCTGGAGCGAAATCGACTACAGCGACATCGTGTTCGCGTTCCAGCTCGCGTACGCGATCGGCTTCATCTTCGCCGGATCGATCGTGGATCGTCTCGGCATCAAGCGCGGCTTCGCGCTCGCGCTCGTGATCTGGTCGTTCGCGGCGATGGCCGCCGCCGAAGTGACGCGCTTCGGTCCCGCCGCGGCGGCGATGCTCGGCGCCGTCGGCCTCGCCTACTCGTCGACCGTCGCCGGCTTCATCGTCGTCCGCTTCCTGCTCGGCCTCGGCGAGTCGGGTAACTTCCCCGCCGCGATCAAGACGGTCGCGGAATGGTTTCCGCGGAGCGAGCGCGCGTTCGCCACCGGCCTCTTCAACGCGGGCACGAACATCGGCGCGGTGATCACGCCGATGACCGTGCCGTTTATCACGGCGAGCTTCGGGTGGCCGGCGGCGTTCGTCATCACCGGCCTGCTCGGCTTCGTGTGGCTCGTCGCGTGGCTCGTCGTCTACGATCGGCCCGAGCGCCACCCGCGCGTCGGCGCGCGCGAGCTCGCCTACATTGGCAGCGATCCCGCCGAGCCCGTCGCGGTGCGCGTGCCCTGGTCGCGCCTCGTTCGGCACCGGCAGGCGTGGTCGTTCGCGAGCGCGAAGTTTCTCACCGATCCGATCTGGTGGATGTATCTCTTCTGGCTGCCCGATTTCTTCAGCCGCAACTACGGGCTTTCGCTGCTGCAGCTCGGTCCGCCGATCATCGTCATCTACCTGATGGCGGACATCGGGAGCGTCGGCGGCGGCTGGCTGTCCTCGACGCTGATTCGCCGCGGGTGGACCGTGAACGCGGCCCGCAAGACCGCGATGCTCGTGTGCGCGCTCGCAGTCGTGCCGATCGTCGCGGCGGCGCATGTGCAGAGCATGTGGAGCGCCGTCGCGCTCGTCAGCCTCGCGACGGCCGCGCATCAGGGCTGGTCGGCGAACCTCTTCACGCTCGCGTCGGACATGTTTCCGCGCCGCGCCGTCGGATCCGTCGTCGGCCTCGGCGGGATGGCGGGGGCCGTCGGCGGCATGCTGATCGCGAAGGTCACCGGCTACATCCTGCAGATGACCGGCAGCTATACGGTGGTCCTGATGATCGCGGGCGTCGCCTATCTCGTCGCGCTCGCGGTCGTGCAGATCCTGACGCCGAACCTCGAGCCCGCGCGCGTCGACTAATGGCCCGTCCACGGTGAACGAGGACGAGATCGCGGAGCGCGGCCGGGATGCCCCGCCCGCGAGGCGGCGACGGTGCAGTCGATTCACCGCACGCGGCGCATGAGAGCAAGATCACGAGCGCGTGCGCGGCCTTCACAGGTGCTTCCCGAGCGCTTCAGAAATTGATCCCGTGCCCGGTCAGGTACTGCTTGTTGATCTCCGCTGCCTGCTTCGGCGTACGGCCGGGATCGACGACGCGATCGAGCTCGACGATCGCCCACTTGTCGAAGCCGATGTCGGCGAGCGCCGCGAGCGCGCCGGCCACATCCACGCGCCCCCGCCCGAGCTCGATGAACTCGTAGCCGCCCGCGCCGGCCGCCGGCTTGTCGCGAACGTCCTTCAGGTGCACGACGTCAATCCACTCGCGGTACTTCCGGATTGCCGCCACGGGATCGCCGCCGCCCTGCTGGTAGTGCGCGATGTCGAACAGCAGCCGCACGTGCTTTCGATCGGCCGCGTCGAGCACCGCCGCGACTTCGGCCGGCTTTTCACCCGTGCTGTTCATGTGGTGGTGATACACCGTCGTGACGCCCACGTCGGCTGTCCGTTTCCCGATCTCGGTCAGCAGACGGCCGACGCGCCGGTAGTCGTCGGCCGTCACCGCGCGGTTCTTCGGACGCTCGTCGATCATCTGCAGGTATCTGCCGCCGGCGTCGTGGAGGAACTTCGCGTTGCGCGTGTGCGTGTCGATCATCTCGCGCTCGCGCGCCGGATCGATCGACAGGTTGCCGCTCGACAGCACGGCGAACGCGAGATGCTTTTCCGCGAGCAGATCGCGGAGCGCGGTCGGGTTCGCGCCGTAGCGCGTCACCGTGCCGTCGCCGGCGCGCAGCTGAATCCCGCGGAAGCCGACGGCGGCGATGTCGTCGATCGCCTGCGAGACGTTCGCGCCCCACGTAATCGCTGCGTAGCCGACCTGCATCGGGCCGGCGGCGCGCGCGGCGTCGCCGCCGCGGCCCACGGCGTACGACAACGACGACAACGATGCGGTTGCAAGGAA
>QHWK01000386.1 GCA_003223775.1 Acidobacteriota bacterium | reverse complement strand
GCGCGATCGTGATGACGACGACGCGCAGGTCGGGCACGTTGAAGATGAGTCCCTCGTCGAGTGGAATGCCCTGGAGCGTCGCGACGATCTGCGCGGGATGCCGCGGCAGGCCGAGCGCGGCGCGCAGATCGACGAGCTCGCGCCGCCACACCGACAACACGATGTCGCCGCCGCGAATGGTCCCGGCGCCGCCGAGCACCGCGTCCGCGGCGACGCGCGACAGCCCTTCGTAGATCAGGTGCTTGTCCGCCTCGCCGCCGCCGAGCGTCGACGGATCCTTCGCGACGGTGTTGCCTTCGCGCGACTGCACGAAGACGAGGTTGGTGGACGGCAGGTCGGCCGCCGGCGCGCGCGACGCGTAGAACGGACCGTCGAACATCCGCCGCGTCCAGTCGTTGGCAATCACCGCGAGCGACTCGTCGCCGCGATCGAGGTCGGTCGCAAGCGGCGCGATCGCGGCGGCCTCCGCCTCCGCCGTCTTCCGCGCGGCGAACGCCTCGAACCGCGCGCGCCAGTCTCGCGGCGGTCCGCTCACCGCTTCGTCGAAATCCGCGGCACTGTTGTTGATTCCGCCGTCATGTCGCTGTCGGCGGACGCCGACCGTGATCCATCTACACCACGATCGGCGAGCCCGCCGTAGCCGCCGGCCGCATCCCGATCCGGGGGCGGAGGTGGTTCGATGTGGATCACCGCGTCGGCGATCTGCGGATAGCGCGCCATCAACCGATCCTTGACCACGTGCGAGAGCTCGTGCGCGTCGTGCAGCCGCATGTCGGGCGGCAGCCAGACGTGCAGGTCGAGGAACACGTGATCCGACGCGCCCCGCGTCCGGATGCGGTGGCAGCCGAGGACGCCGGGCACGCTCATGACGACGCGCTGCAGCTCGGCGTCGGCGATCACGATCCGATCGCTCAGGATGCCGGCCGTCGCGCGCCACACCTGATAGCCCGCGTGCGCGATGAACCCGGCGACGACGAGCGCCGCGATCGGATCCAGGATCGGCACGCCCGCACGCGCGCCCGCGAGCGCGGCGATGACCGTCAGCGACGACCAGACGTCGCCGCGCGTCTGCATCGCGTCGGCGAGCAGCATTTCGCTCCGCAGCCGCGCCGCCTCGCGCGATTCGTACGCGACGACGATGAGGTTGACCGCGATCGTCGCGATCATCACGACGAAGCTCGCGCGGCCGATGTCGTGCAGCGGCGCGCGCCCCGTCAGGTGATTGAACGCGTTGCGCAGCACCTCGATGATCACGAGGAGAAGGAACACGTTGACGCCGGCCGCCGCGACGGTCTCGTACTTGCGGTGGCCGTACGGGTGATCGGCGTCGGGCGGCCGCCCGGCCGCGCTGACGCCCACGAGGCCGACGACGTTCGACGCGGCGTCGGTGAGCGAGTGAAAGCCGTCGGAGAGAATGCTGATCGCCCCGCTCGCGTAGCCGAAGCCAATCTTCGCGGCGGCGACGAGAAGATTGAGCACCAGCACCCTCGTCAAGACGCGCGCGACATCGGCGTAGCGCGTCGGGACCGGGGTACCAGGGGACTGGGGGACTTCCCGCGAGGGCTCAGAAGACACGAGCCGTCGGCACCGGCCACCATCGCAGTTGCACCTTGCCGATGATGTACTTCTTCGGCACCATGCCCCAGCTGCGGCTGTCGGAGCTGTTGCTCCGATTGTCGCCCATCACGAAGTCGTAGCCTTCGGGGATTACCTGCGGTCCCCAGTCGTCATGGCTGCGGAAGTCGGGCTTGACGTAGTCGTCCTGCAGCGGGATGTCGTTCACGTACACCCGGCCGTCGATGATCCGCACCGTGTCGCCCTCTTCGGCGATCACGCGTTTGACGAATGACTTGTCCGGCTTGAGCGGGTAGTACAGCATCACGATGTCGCCGCGGCGCGGCTCGCCGATTCGATAGGCGAGCTTGTTGACGATCAGCCGATCCTGATCCTCGAGCGTCGGCGCCATGCTCTGGCCTTCGACGCGCGCCACCTGGAATCCGAAGGTGACGATGAGCACCGCGTAAACCGCCGCCGACATCAGCGTCTTCACCCACGCGATCAGCTCTTCCTTCACCTGGTCGAGCACGATCCGGGAATTCGAGCGCTCCTGGATGAGCGTGTCCGGCGCCGGCGGCGCGACCGACGGCGCGACCGGCGGCGCAGGCTGGTCGATCGTCATTAGCGGCTCCGCTGCCGCCGGCGCCGCCTCCGGCGTCGCTTCCGGCGTCGCGTCCGCTACAACTTCAGGTACTCCCGCAGGCGCCGCGTCTGCGTGCGGCTCACCGGGATTTCCGTCGACTTCTCGTCTTTCATCCTCAGGATGAAGTTCCGGCTGAACCAAGGCACGATCTCCTTGATCTTGTTGATGTTCACGAGGTGCGAGCGGTGTACCCGCCAGAAGACGGTCGGGTCGAGCCGCTCGTGCAGCTCGTCGAGCGTCCGGTAGTTCGACGTGCCGGCGTGCTGGCTCGTCACGACGCTGATCCCCTCGTCGGCGAGCGACGCATAAATAATGTCCTGCGCCTGCACGAGAAGGAAGCGCTCGCCGACCTTGATCGCGAGCCGCTCGCGCCGGCTCTGCCGTTCGGCCACGAGCTCGATGATCTTTTCGAGCTCGGCGGCGTTCAACGCGCCCTCGGCGGAGCGGTTGGTCGCGACGCGCCGCCGCGCGCGATCGACGGCCACCTCGAGCCGCGCCGGCTCGACCGGCTTCAGCAGGTAGTCGACCGCGTTCACCTCGAACGCCTCGATCGCATGCTGATCGTACGCGGTGACGAAGATGATGTGCGAGGAGGCGCCGGTGTCGACGAGCCGCCGCGCCACCTCGAAGCCGGTGAGCCCCGGCATCTGCACGTCGAGGAAGACGACGTCGGGGCGGAGGCGGTCGATGGCGCTGATGGCCTCGACGCCGTTGCCCGCCTGGCCGACGACGTCGACGCCGCCGATCCGGCCGAGCAGGTAGCCGAGCTCGTCGCGGGCGAGCTGTTCGTCGTCGACCAGAAGCGCGCGAAGTGCCATCGGTTAGGCGGTGACCCGCTCCGGCACCGCGAGCTCCGGAATCGCCAGGCTCACGCACGTGCCTTCGCCCGGCACGCTCGTGAGCTTCAGGTGATAGTTGGCGCCGTAAATCACGCGCAGCCGCTCGTCCACGTTGCTGAGGCCGATGCCGTCGCCCAGCGCGTGCACGAGCCGTTCCTCCGTCATGCCGAGGCCGTCGTCGTGCACCTCGATGACGGTGTGGGCGTCGCGGACGTGCGTCTTGATCGTGATGCGCCCGCCGCCGACCTTGCGCGAGAGCCCGTGCTTGATCGAGTTCTCGACGAGCGGCTGCAGGATCATGCTCGGCACGATCACGTCGAGCGTCTGCGGCGCGATCTGCTTGTCGACGCGGAGCTGCGGCCCGAAGCGGACGACCTCGATCGCGAGGTACTCGTCGATCGACTCGAGCTCCTCGCGCAGCGTGACGAAGTGATCCGTGCTGCGCATCAGCCGCCGCAGCAGCCCGGAGAGCTTCGTGATCAGCATGCGCGCCGTCTCGGGCTGCGTCCGGATCAGCGACGAGATCGACGCGAGCGTGTTGAAGAGGAAGTGCGGGTTGATCTGGTTGGCGAGCGCCTCGATCTTCGCGGCGAGCAGCAGCGTCTCCTGCTCCTGCAGCCGGTGCTCGATGCGCGCGTTGTTCCAGATCTTGATCGGCGTCGCGACGGCGAGCACCGTCGCGAGCAGCACCGCGAACAGGAGGCGCGGCGACGTCGGCGCGCCGTGGAGGAAGAACAGCCGGTGGTGATCGCTCCAGCGCAGGCCGACGATCTGCCGCAGGAACTCGAGCGCCACCGGCGCGAGCAGCAGCACGACCTGCCAGTCCACGTCGAGCGAGCGGAGCATCGCCCAGACGCGCCGCGGCATGCTCGTGAAGACGAACGGCGAGAAGTGCCAGATCGCTTCCTTCGGACAGAGCTCCCGCAGGCCGCCGCCGGCAAAGCCGCAGCCGACGGCGAAGGGCAGCGCGCCCCACTCGCCGATGCCGAGCGGCGGGATCCCGACCATGACGCCGACCGTCGCGCCCGCGTACGGGCCGGCGATGAGCCCCGCGAGAAACGATCCCTCGAGCGTGAGGTCGGCGGCGTTGTAGTTCAGGAGCAGACGCGCGATGACGCCCGCCGTCAGCGGGATGCCGAGGCTGAGGGCGAACGCCATCCGATCGGGTAGCGTGCGCCGCTCGAAGATCAGGATGTGGCGGAAGCGCCGGTAGCGGACGAGCATCGTCGCCAGCGCTGCCATCACCGCGAGCTTGAAGACGAGCGTCGTCAGAAGGCCCGGATCCACCGCCAACTGCGAGCCTGGCATGATTTACATTGATCTTATCGGCCGGGTAAACTGAGAGCAATGGCTGTGATTCGCCCGTTCCTCGTCGGCTTCGCGACCACATTCAAGCACCTTTTCAGGAAACCCATCACGGTGAACTATCCGGAGCAGAAGTTTCCGATGTTCCCCAAGTGGCGCGGCAAACAGGTGCTGATGCGCGACGAGAACGGGCTCGAGAAGTGCGTGGCGTGCGGCCTGTGCTCGGTGGCGTGCCCGGCCGACGCGATCTACCTCGAGGCGGCGGAGAACGACGGCACGGTGCAGGCGGGGCCGCGCTACGCGTCGGTCTATCAGATCCACAAGACGCGCTGCATCTTCTGCGGCTACTGCGAGGAGGCTTGCCCCGTCGGCGCGATCTTCATGGGCAAGGACTACGAGCTGGCGGTCTACAGCAAGGCCGACTTCATCTGGGACAAAGAGGATCTACTGGTGCCGGCCTCCACTCACGCCTCGGCCGGACCCATCGCCTAGGCGGGAAGGGCGGGACAGGCAGGAAGGGCAGGAGACCCTCCCGCCGTTCCAGCCCGTCCCGGCCATCCCGCCCATGCAGATTGGAGCGCTCGGCGACATCCACGGCGCGTTCGCGCCGCTCTATTTCATCAAAGGCAACAACGAAGACTTCGACGTGATTGCCGCCGCGATTGCCGGACAGCCCGCGGCGCCGGCGCTGCACTATCTGCCCAATGGGGGGCCCCACCTGGTAGGGCCGTGGCGTGTGGCGGCGCTCGGCGGCACCTTCGCGCCGAGTTGGTACAACACGCCGGCGTCGGCGCTGCCGCCGTCGAAAGGACGCAAGACGGCGGCGACGTCGATCAAGCTGGGCAAGAGCCGCGACGACAAGCGACGTCACTTCGTGCGCGACGAGGTCGTCCTCTGCAAGGGGTTGAAGCACATCGACATCTTCATGACGCATGAAGCGCCACGGCCCTTCTATCCCGCCGGCCGGCGCATCGACTCCGGCAAGACGGTCATCAACGAAGTGCTCACGGCCATGCGTCCTCGGCTGCATCTCTTCGGGCACCATCACGAGTTCACCGACTCGATCCGCCAGGGCGTGCGGTCGATTGGCCT
>QHWK01000385.1 GCA_003223775.1 Acidobacteriota bacterium | reverse complement strand
AGGCCGTCTTCGGCGAACGTAATCACCGCGTCGGGGCGATAGCGCCGGATCGCGCCGACGATCTCGTCGTGCAGCTCGTCGACCGCCTCCCACCGCAGATCGCCGTCGGGGTAGTTGCAGACGATCGTCTCCGCGACGCCGAGCACCGCCGCGGCGTCCTGCAGCTCGCGCGTGCGGACGCGGCCGAGATCGCCGTCGGGCACGAGCGCCGGGTCGCTGATCGATCCCGCCTCGCCCTTCGACGCGCACAGCACGACGACGCGCGCGCCGGCGTCGGCGAGGCGCGCGAGCGTGCCGCCGCAGGCGAGCGATTCGTCGTCGGGGTGGGCGAAGACGGCGAGCACCGTGCGCCCCGCGAGGGACAGATCGCCGCGGTCGGTCGGGCGCGCGTCGGCGCTAGCGTCTGGCACGATGGGCCTCCACAATCCGGGTATAGACAGCGAGATATTCGTCGACCATGCGGCCGGCGCCGAAGCGCGCGACGGCGCGCTCGCGGACCTTGCGGCGATCGAGATCGAAGACGCGCGGCAGCTCGTTCGTCATCTGCTCGAGGTCGGAGAAGATCATCCCGGTGACGCCGTCGTCGACGACCTCGCGGACGGCGCCGCGGTCGAGCGCGGCGACCGGCGTCCCGCACGCCATCGCCTCGGCGAGCACCAGGCCGAATGGCTCGCGCGCCTGAATCGGGTAGAGCAGCGCGCGCGCCGCGCCGTACAGCTTCACTTTCGCCGCGAAGTCGGCCTCGCCGTAGTACACGATGTGCCGGCCGTCGACGTGCGGTGCGACGCGCTCGCGATAGTACTGGTCTTCGGCCGCCGCGAGAATCAACTTCATGCCGACGCGCTTGGCGATCTCGATCGCCTGCAGCACGCCTTTTCCTTCGGTGAACCGGCCGAGGAACAGGAGATTGTCGTCGGGCGTTTCACGAAACACGAAGCTGTCGGTGTCGATCCCGTGCAGCACCGTGTCGACGACGTTGAGGCCGTCGAGCAGCGTCGCCTGCTCGTTGGAGATCGCGACGAACGCCGCCTCGGGGTAGCGCGCCCACAGCTTGATCTCCGCCGGGCTCGGCGAGTGGTGCAGCGTCTGCACGATGGGGGTCGGCGACAGCCGCGTGAACGCGAGCGACATCGGATAGTACGCCGCCTCGTAGTGGATGATGTCGAACTCGCCGGCGCGCTCGACCGCCGCGGCGAGGTTCAGCATCTCGTACAGCTCCCACGGCCACATGTGCTCGTCGTGCCAGTAGCCGTGCGGATAGATCGCGTGGAGCGTCGCGGTCGTCTTCGAGTCGGCGGTGGCGAAGAGCGTCACGTCCTGGCCGCGCGCGACGAGCCCTTCGGTGAGAAGCGACGTCATCGTCTCGACCGAGCCGGACTTCGGCGGCGGAATCGAGGTCGCGACGGGCGCGATGTGCGCGATTCTCAGGCGCACGCGACCTCCAGCAGCCGCGGCAGCACGGCGCGCGCGTCGAAGTGCGCGTGCGCGACGTCGAGCGCCGCCCGGGCGTGGCGCGCGTAGTCGGCGTTGATGCGATCGATTCCGGCGACCGCGTCGTCGAGCGTCGAGAAGGCGAGGAGGCCGTCGCCGGAGGGCAGGTGCGCCGTCCAGCCGGTGTCCTGCACGAGCGCCGGGCGGCCCGACGCGAGGTAACACTCGGTGCGGTCGCTGAACCAGCCCGATCGGTTGACGACGTAGGTGTGCTTGGCGACGCCGAATTCGGCCTTCGACGCGTGGATGAACTCGCGATACGCCGCCGGCGTGCGCGACGCCTGCATCGCGTCCACGGTCTCCCAGCCGTGCTGCCGCAGCAGCTGCTGCGGACCGTTGATCGCGAGCTCGAATTTCTGCGCCGTCCTCGACGGCAGCGCGATGAACTTCACGAACTCCTGATCCTTGTTGCCGCCGACGTCCGCGAAGCTCTCGATCTGCCACGTCATGACGGTCGTGAAGCGATCGCGCGGCTCGCGCGCCGGCCGCCAGTCGTCCATGGTGATCGGCTGCCACGTCTTGTGCCACGTGAAATCGCCGGTCGCGACCGGCGACGCCCGCGTGCCGATGTTCGCGCCGAAGGTGAACAGGCGATCGAAGCGCTGGAAGAACGCGACGTACCACGGCTCGGCCTTGGCGATGGCGAGCTGCGTGAACGCGGGGTCGGAGTCGATGAAGACCTTGTGCGGGATGCGCGCGTACTCGTCGCGCCAGAACCACGAGCCGCCGGAGAGGTTGATGAAGAGGTCGGCGCTCGCCGCGTATCTCTGCACCTCGTCCGCGCTGCGGCCGTGATAGCTGCCGTCGTAGTTCACGAACGACCACCGATCGCCCAGGCCGAACGGCGCGAGCGCGTCGTGGATGTAGGTGGTGCCGTAGGTCGGATCGGTCGCGCGCGTGTTCGCGACGGGATCGTAGACGCATTCGCCGGTGTCTTCGATGTAGAAGACGTCGTGGCCGAGCGCGCGCAGACCCAGGAGATACATCAGGGAACACCACGTGACGCCGCCGAACGGATAGCGGGCGATGATGCCCGCGAAGAGGATTCTCATCGTAATGCGGATTGCGGATTGCGGATTGCGGATTGATTTCCGGATTGCGGATTGCGGATTGCGGATTGAATTGTCGATTGCGCCGCAATCAATCCGCACGCCGCAATCAATCCGCACTCCGCAATAATCCGCACTCCGCGATCCGCAATCCCCAATCAATCCGCACTCCGCAACCCGCAATCCGCAATGACGCCATCACCGCTTGGCCGCTTCGATCAGCTCGTCCACCGTCTCCGGATCGTCGAGCGACTTGCCGACCGAGAGGCGCGCGCACATCCGGCGGTAGAGCTCGCTCGTCTGCAGCAGCTCGTCGTGGCGGCCGTGCGCCGCGATGCGCCCCGCGTCGAGCACCAGGATGCAATCGGCATCCCGCACGGTCGACAGCCGGTGCGCGATCACGATCGTCGTGCGGCCGGCGCGCAGGCGGCGGATCGCGGCGAAGACGATCTCTTCCGAGATGGCGTCCAGCGACGAGGTCGGCTCGTCGAGGATCAGGATCGGCGCGTCCTTGAGGATCGCGCGGGCGATGCTGAGCCGCTGGCGTTCGCCGCCGGACAACCCGCCGCCGGCCTGCGCGATTGCCGTCTCGTAGCCCTTCGGCAGCTTCGAGATGAACTCGTGCGCGTGCGCGGCGCGCGCCGCCTCCTCGATCTCCTCGCGCGTCGCGTCGAGCCGGCCGTAGCGCAGGTTGTCGGCGATCGTCCCCTGGAAGAGCACCGGATCCTGGAGCACGATCGAGATCCGCTCGCGCAGCGACCGCACCTTGTACTTGCGCACGTCGATGTCGTCGATGAGCACGCGGCCGGTCGTCGCGTCGTAGAAGCGCGGCAGCAGGCTCACGAGCGTCGTCTTGCCGGCGCCGGTGAGCCCGACGAGCGCGATCATCTCGCCCGGCCGCGCCGAGAAGCTGATGTCGTGCAGCACGCGCTTGCCGTTCGGATACGTGAAGCCGACCTCTTCCACGCGGATCACGCCCTTGACCGCGTCGGCGTCGATCGCGTCCGGCGCGTCGACCGTCTCCGGCATCAGCGCGAACATCGCGCGCACGCGCTTGGTCCCGGCCAGCGCGCCCTGCAATTGTCCCGTCGTGTGCGCGATCGCCGACAGCGGCCCGTACACGGCGCCGAGGTAGTTGATGACGACGTAGAGCTGGCCGATCGTCAGGCGTCCGTTCAGCACGAAGCTGCCGCCGACGATCACGACGAGCGCCGTTCCGAGAATCGTGATCGTGCTCACGACCACCGAGAACAGGGAGCTCTGCCAGGTGATGGCGATCCGCGCCTTCATCGTGGTCTCGCCGGCCTGCGTGTAGCGCTGCAGCTCGTGCGTCTCGCGCGAGAAGCTCTTCACGAGCCGGATTGCGCCGAACGTCTCGTAGAGCCGCTCGAGCAATTTCGACTCGAGCTCCTTCACGCGCTCTTCGCGGTTGACGAGCGTCGACGTGTAGTAGCGCAGGCAGAGATACAGGAACGGCACGACGGTCAACGAGAGGAGCGCGATGGTGACGTTCAACCGCAGCAGGATCCAGAACATCACCGACAGCGACACGATCGACGTGGCGAGCGGGAAGAAGCCGCTCATCACCAGGTTCTCGATCGCGTACGCGTCGACGTCCACGCGATAGACGGCGTCGGCGGTGCTGGTCGTCAGGTGGTGATGCAGACCGAGCGCGGTGAGATGCTCGAACAGGCGCGCGCGCAGGTCGTAGACCATCCGCTGTCCGGTGTCGACCTGCACCTGCGTGCCGTAGGCGGAGACGAACTGGTTCACGACCTGCAGCACGACGCCCGCGATCACGACGCCGACGAGCAGGCCGAACCGGCTGCTGACGGCGAGCGTCGCCGTCCACGGCACGACCTGGGTGAGGCGGTGGGGCAGCGGCTTGCCGGCGAGGAAATCGATCACGATCGCGAGCGGCCACGGCTGCAGCGCGCCGAGCGCGATCTCCGAGACGAGCAGCACCGCGAGCAGCGCGACGCGCTTCTGGTAGGGGCGCAGATACGACAGCGTCCAGACGATCAGGCCGTCGCTCTTGCGATCCGTCATCCGCCCACCTTGCGCGGCGCGGCGGCCGGCCGCGGCGGCGGCACCAGCTCCGGCGCGATGCGCGGGATGATCAGCGGAACGATCTTGTCCTCGCTCGAGTCGGCGACGTAGAGCCAGCCGCGCTTGGGCCCCGCGAGCGCGAACGCGACGCGCGTCGGCGCGCCGAACGCCTCGCGCCCTTCGTCGCTCACGTCGCGGATGATCCCGTCCGGCCCGACGGCGCGCACGTGCCCGTTGTAGAAGTCGGCGATGAAGACGGTGACCTTGCCGCCCGGCTCCGGCACCACCGCGACGCCCGCGGGACCCGACATCGTCGCGTCGGGGGCCGGCCCGTCGTCGCCGGTGAAGCCCCATCGGCCGTTGCCGGCGATGGTCGTGATCACGTGCGTCCTGGCGTCCACGCGCCGCACGCGGTTGTGATGCATGTCGGCGATGTAGATCGCGATGACGCTGCCGTTGCGCGTCTCGAGCGCGACGTCGCTCGGCATGTTCAGGTGCGCGCTCGTCG
>QHWK01000384.1 GCA_003223775.1 Acidobacteriota bacterium | reverse complement strand
GAACTGAATCGGCTGCTCGCGCGCGACGCTCGCCTCGGTGACCCACGGCGTTCGGTTCACGGCGTCGAAGAGCCAGCCGAGCGCGGCCACGAAAAAAACCGCGCCGAAGATGCTGACCCGAGCAATCGTGTTGGCGCTGCGGTGAAAGATCTGCGACATCTCGATACGGGACGAGACGGAAGCGCGTCATGTCGAACAGGAAGTCGACGTGGGAGCGCGCTGCCGGTCGAGAACCTTTCGAGCTTACAGCGATTCCGATTCCGCGTTCGCGGCTTTCTATTTTGTGAAGGTTTTCACGTTGCTGTCAATCGGGCGCCTTCTCCCAGACATACGCGCGGCCCGTCGTGTAGGTCTCGAACCACTCGAGCTCGGCGTTCGCCTTGAAGAGTTGGTGGCGCATGTCGCCCCACATGTGGCCCTCGCGCGGCGCGACGTAGAGCCGCGTCGGCACGTTCTGGCTCTTGAGCGCGCGGTACATCTCGATCGCCTGCGCCATCGGCACGCGCGGATCGTTCTCGCCCGCGAAGAGCAAGGTCGGCGTCTTCACCTTCCACGCGTCCTTCACCGGCGAGTTCGACCAGAACTGATCGATCGACGCGCCGGCCTGCCACGGCGTGCCGGTGAACCACGTGCGGCGGAAGACCGTGCTGTCGGTCTGCGCCCAGAGCGACGCCCAGTCGGCGACGCCCGCGCCGGCCGACGCCGCCTTGAAGCGATCGGTCGTCGACACGAGCTTGGTCGCCAGCGTGCCGCCCGCGCTGAACCCCATCGCGACGAGCCGGTCCGGATCCGCCACGCCCATCTCGACGACGCGATCGATGCCGGCGAGCACGTCGGTGGCCATGTTGTGGAAGTAGCCGTTGACGACGTCGCGGAAGAAGGCGTTGCCGTAGCCGGCGCTGCCGCGATAGTTCGGCCGCAGGACGGCATAGCCCCTGGCGGTGAGCACCGGAAAATAATTCAGCACGAGGCCGGGGCCTGCGCCGAACTTGTCCGACTCCATCGGGCCGCCGTGCATCTGCACGACGAGCGGATAGCGCCGTCCGGCCTGGTAGTCGACCGGATAGAACAGCACGCCCTCGACCGCGGCGCCGTCTGCGCCCTTCCACTCGATCTTTTCCTGCCGCGGCAGCGCGACGTCCCGGTCCAGCGCATCGAACAGCCCCGTGACGCGCGACGCCGCCGCCTTGCCGCTGCCGATCGGCAGCGTCCACACGTCGCCGAAGCGCGTCGGCTCATCGAGCTGGAACACGAGCGCGCGCGCGCTCGCGACGAGCGACCACGTCGGCGGAATGAAATGCCGGCCGTCGGTGAGCTGCCGCGTGCGCCCCGATCGCGGATCGATCTCGAAGAACTCGCTGTGGACGCCCATGTTCACGGCGGCGACGATCGATCGCCCGTCTGGCGCCCACGTCGCGCCGTCGATCGCGTAGCGGAAATCGGGCAGCACCGCGCGCGGCGTGCCGCCCGAGGCCGGCACCACGAACAGCGAATCCTGGTAGTAGGGCTCGAGCTGCTCGTTCGCGTCGGTGATGAAGAGCAGCTGCGAGCCGTCGGGCGACAGCTCGATGTTCTGCTCGGAGGTGCTGTTGCTCGTCAGCGCGCGGGCGTGCTCGCCGCTCGCGTCCATCAGCCATACTTCGCTGCGGCCGTTGTCGGCCGCGAGCGGCGACGGCGCGCGCGCCATCGCGATCCTCCCGCCGTCGGCCGAAAGCCGGTACTCGAGCACCGAGAGATTGCCGCTCGTAATCTGCGTCTCCGCGCCCGACGCGACGGCGATCTTCCACAGGTGCCGCTGCTTGAAATTCTCGTCGAACGCGTACACATCGTCGCGCACGCGGTCGCGCTCGCGTTCCTCGCTCGTGCGCGGGTCGGCGGCGACGAAATACACCGTCGTGCCGTCGGGCGACCACGTCGGCGCGCTGACGGAGGTGGCATGTTTGGTGAGCGCGCGCGGCTCGCCGCCGTCGGCCGGCATCAGCATGAACTGGCCGTCGCGCGCGAAGAGCAGCGTCTTGCCGTCGGGCGACCAGCGGACGACCGGCTGATCGCCGCCGTCGGTGAACGTGAGCTGCTGCGGCGCGCCGCCGCCGACCGCCTTCCGCCACAAGTGGACGACGAGGCGATTGGCTTTCCAGTCGGTGATCGACGCGAAGTAGGCGACGGTTCTGCCGTCGGGCGAGAGCTGCGGCCCGAAGAGCCGTGAGAGCTGCGCGAGCTCGACGAGCGTCAGCGGCCGCCTGGCCTGCGCCCGAAGAAGGCCTGGTGGGCCGGGCAGGCCGGGCAGGCCAGGCAGGCCGGGCAGGCCGGGCAGGCCGGGTAGGCCGGGCAGGCCAGGCAGGCCAAGCAGGCCGGGCAGGTCGCAGAGCGCGCAGAGGACGATCGCCAGCGCGAGCCAACGTGCGATCTTCTGACCCGGAAGATCCGCGTGACCCGCTCGACCTGCCCGACTTGCCCGGTCCGCCTGACCCACGATCGTCTTATCGATCCTGATCGGTCGTCGGCTTCACGTCCTTTTTCTCTTCGCCCGGCGCCTTCTCCCACGTGTACGGATGCTTGGTGGCGTATTTCTCGAACCACTCGAGTTCGGCGTTCACCTTGAACAGCTGATGGCGCAGCTCGCCCCAGCCGTGCGGCTCGCGCGGCGCGACGTAGAGATGCGTCGGGACGCCGTTCGATTTCAGCGCGCGGTGCATCTCGATCGACTGCGGCATCGGCACGCGCGGATCGCGCTCGCCGACGAAGAAGATCGTCGGCGTCTTCACCTTCGCGACGTCCTTGAGCGGGGAGTTGTTCCAGTAGACGTCGATCGGCGCGTTCGCCTGCCACGGCGTGCCGCCGAACCAGGGCGTGCGCTGGAAGCGGACGTCGCTCTGCGCGTACATCGACACCCACTGCGCGACGCCGGCGCCCGACGCCGCCGCCTTGAAGCGATCGGTGAAGGTGATGATCTTGTTCGTCATGTGGCCGCCGCCGCTCCACCCCATCTTCACCATGCGATCGGGATCGGCGATGCCGCGGCGCACCAGCTCGTCGACGCCCGTCATGACGTCGAGGTGCGCGTTCTGGAAATAGTGGCCGACCATGTCGCGCAGGAACGCGTCGCCGTAGCCCGTGCTGCCGCGATAGTTCGGCTGGAGGCTCACGTAGCCCTTGCCCGCCAGCACCTGGATCTCGTAGGTCGTCGATCCGATGCTGTATTTGTCGGCCGCCTGCGGGCCGCCGTGCGTCATCACGGCGAGCGGATACGTCTGCCCGCGCTGGTAGTCGACCGGATAGGTGACGATGCCTTCGACCGTTGCGCCGTCGGCGCCCTTCCATTGAACGAGCTCTTGCGCGCCGAGCTTGAAGTCGCGCGACAGGTAGTCGAAGACGTGAGTGACCTGCATCGGCGCGGCATCGCCCGCCGCCATCGTCCAGACCTCGCCGCCGCTCTTCGAGTCGCCGATCGTCAGCGCGAGACGGTCGCCCGATCGCGACAGCGATCCGAGGCTGTGCTTGCCGTCGGTCAGCTGGCGCGGCGCGCCGCCGGCCGCCGGCACGACGAACACCTCCTCGTGCGCGCCGAGATTGACGAGCATGTAGATCGATCGTCCGTCCTTCGACCAGAGGGCGCGATCGACGTCGAGCGGCTCGCGCTCGCCGACGATCGCGCGAGCGGCGCCGCCGGCGGCCGGGACGACGAACAGCCGGCCGTTGTAGTAGGTGTCGAACTTCGCGTTCGCCTGCGAGATGAAGAGCACCTGGGAGCCGTCGGGCGAGATGGCGGCGTTGCCTTCCTGGACGCTGTTCTTCGTCAGCTGCACCGCGCTCGAGCCGTCCGCGTTCGCCGCCCACACTTCGCTCTGATCGCCCGAGCCGAGGAGCGGCGTCGGCGCGCGCAGGTACGCGATCTTTCGTCCGTCGTCGGAGAGGTCGTAATCGGTCACGGAGAAGTCGCCGTCGGTGATCCGCGTTTCGCTCTTCGACGCGACGGTCACCTTCCAGACGTGCGTCTGCTTGTAGTTCTCGTCGTACGCATAGACGTCGTCTTTGAGGCGATCGCGCGCCTTTTCGTCGGCCGTCTTCGGTTCGGGGGCCTTGAAGTAGATCGCGGCGCCGTCGGGCGTCCACGTGATGTCGGAGGCAGCCGTCGCGTGCGACGTCAGCTCGCGCGCCTCGCCGCCGTCGACCGGCAGCAGGTAGATCTGCGCGCCGTCGTTGTCGCCGCGCTTGGCGGTGAAGGCGATCGTCTTGCCGTCGGGCGACCAGCGCGGGGCGTTTTCGCCGTCGGCGCCGCTCGTCAGCTGCACCGGCTCGCCGCCGACGCGCGCGCGCCAGATGTGCGAGACGCGCTTGTCGGCCTTCCAGTCGGCGTCGCCGCGGAGGTAGAGCACGTCGCGGCCGTCGGGCGACAGCTGGGGATCCGACAGGCGCGGGACGGCGAGCAGATCGACGATCCCCATCGGCCGCGGCGACTGCGCGCGCGTGGCGGCGGCAAGCGTCAGAACGACGAGAAAAACGGCGTACGGAAAGCGCCGGAGGGCTCTGGTCATGTGAGATATTAGACCTGAATCGAGGAGCGTCCGCATGAAGCTTTTCACGGCGGCGGTGGTGCTGACGATTGCGGGGCTCGCCGCGCCGGCGCGCGCGCAGGCGCCGCTCCCTGCGGCGACCGAGGGCGACTTCATCGCGCGCGATTTCCGCTTCGGCAGCGGCGAGACGCTGCCTTCGCTCAAGCTTCATTACCGGACGCTCGGCGCGGCGTCCTCGACGCCACGCGCTACTTCATCGTCCTGCCCGACGGCATCGGCCACGGCAAGTCGAGCAAGCCCAGCGACGGCCTGCACGCGCGCTTTCCGAAATACACGTACGACGATATGGTTCGCGCGCAGCACGCGATGCTCGTCGACGGATTGAAGATCGATCACCTCCGCCTCGTGATGGGCACGTCGATGGGCGCGATGCACTGCTGGGTGTGGGGCGAGATGTATCCCGACTTCGCCGACGGCCTCGTGCCGCTCGCGAGCGCGCCGACGCAGATCGCCGGACGCAATCGCGTGATGCGCACGATGATCATGGACGCGATCACGCACGATCCGGCGTGGAAGGGCGGTGAGTACGCGACCGGGCCGCACGACGGCCTCGTCTCCGCCGTCAACATCCTGATGATGATGACGAGCAGCCCCCTGCAGTGGCACAAGACCGCGCCGACGCGCGACGCGGCGGACAAGTGGTACGAAGATCAGATCAGGACGCGCGTCGCGTCCACCGACGCGAACGACATGCTGTATCAGTACAACGCGTCGCGCGAGTACGATCCGTCGCCCAAGCTGGAGCAGATCACCGCGCCGCTCCTCGCAATCAATTCGGCCGACGATGTGGTGAATCCGCCGGAGCTCGGGATCATGGAGCGCCTGATGCCGCGGGTGAAGCGCGGGCGCTACGTATTGATTCCCACGAGCGATCGGACGCGAGGCCACGGCACGCACTCCCTGCCCGCGGTGTGGGGAATGTATCTGGCTGATTTTCTGAAGGAGCTCGCCCCGGTGACGGGCAGCGAGGAAATTAAGAATTAGCCGATCTATATGAGCGAACGAAAGTACCGTCAACGCGGGTATCAGGACGAGCCGAAAGGGCCGCGCGGCCCGCAGGGCCCCAAGCCGCCGCGTCCGCCGCAGGAGCGCGCGCCCGGGCGCGTGCTGCAGGACGAGCGCGGGCCGAAGACGCCCAACCTGATGGGCATGCGCGAGGTCTTCAAGTGCGCGCGCTGCGGCAACAAGCTGCCGCTGCCGGTGGAGCTCGACAGCCGCTGCGCGCGGTGCGGCGTCGATCTCCATGCGTGCATCCAGTGCGTTTCGTTCGACACGAGCGCGCGGTGGGAGTGCACGCAGAGCTCGAAGCTGCCGATGCGCGTCGCGCCGAAGGACGAGCGCAATCTCTGCCCGATGTTCTCCCCGCGCACGACGATCGAGCGCCAGACCGGCACCTCCACCGCGGCCTCCGGCGACACGACCTCGGGCCCGAGCACGAGCGCGCGCAAGGCGTTCGACGATCTGTTCAAGTGAAGGGGCTCGCTGTGACGGCTAGCCCCTAGCCCCGATCCCCTGCGCCCCGTCATAATCAAATCAATGTCCCTCCTCGCTCCCGCCGACCAGGACAAGCTTCGCGAATCGTTCTCCGCCATGTCGTCGTCGGTGCGTCTGCTCTTCTTTACGCAGACGCTCGGCTGCGAGACGTGCCTCCAGACACGGCAGATCCTCGACGAGCTGCCGGCGCTCTCGGACAAGATCGCGATCGAGGAGGTGAACTTCGTCCTCGAGCAGGAGAAGGCGGCGCTCTACGGAATCGATCGCGTGCCGGCGATCGTGGTCATCGGACAGGACGCCGCCGGCGTCGCGCGCGACTCCCGCATCCGGTTCCTCGGCGCGCCGTCGGGCTACGAGTTCATCTCGCTGGTGCAGGCGGTGCTGCTCGTCGGCGGACGCGGATCGAATCTGGACGAAGCCAGCCGCGAGCGCGTCGCGGCGGTCGCCAAACCGACCACGATTCAGGTGTTCACGACGCCGACCTGACCGCATTGCCCGCGGGCGGTCAGCCTCGCACACGAAATGGCGTTCGCGAACCCGCACATCACCGCGACGGCGGTGGAAGCGACCGAGTTCCCCGATCTCGCGCGCCGCTACCGCGTCGCGGGTGTGCCGAAGACCGTCGTGAACGAAACAATAGAGATCCTCGGCGCGCTGCCGCCGGAAATCTTCATCGAGCAGGCACTGGCGAATTAGAATTGCGCCGTGGACGCGCGAGCCAGAAGACCAGTCCGAGCGCGCTCCACGCGACAAAAGCCGTCCACTCCGCCGCGGTGAAGCTGCCGGGCACGGCCGGGACCACCTTCATCAGCACGATGGCGGCGCTCACCGCAACGCCCAGATACGCCATGGCCGCCGACTCGCCGCTCTGTCGCCGAGCGATGTACGCCGCGCACGCCGACAGCCAGCCGACGCCGACGGCGAGCGATCCCACCTCGGTGATCGGGACGAGGATCGCATCGCCGAACATCGCCGCCGCCACCGTGAACGCCGCCATCAGCGAGATCGCGACGACCGGCGTGCCGAAGGCCGCGTGCACGCGGCCGAGCGACGGGTGCACGAGGTCGCGCCGTCCGATCGCGTACAGCATGCGCGTCGAGGCGACGAAGTTGCCGTTGAAGATCTTCAGCAGCGACAGGAACGCGCCGAAGAGAATCAGCTGCGCGATCGCGTGCGATCCGAACGCGCGCTCGAACGCCACTTCCGTGCGCACGTGCCCGGAGACGATCTCCTGCCACGGGTACACGTAGGTGACGACGGCGATGATGATGACGTAGAAGAGGAAGCCGGCGAAGAGCGACGCGTAGATCGCCGTCGTGAAGTTGCGCGGATCGAAGCCCGGCTTCGCTTCCTCCGATCCCTTGGCGACCGACTCGAAGCCCGTCATGAAGTACGGCACGATCTGCAGCACGAGGAAGACGCCGAGCAGCGCGCTCCGTCCCGGCGCGAAGAGCGGCTGCATGTTCGCGCTCGATCCCTTCGCGAAGCCGAGCAGCGTGAAGATCGCGAACGTGGCGAGCA
>QHWK01000383.1 GCA_003223775.1 Acidobacteriota bacterium | reverse complement strand
TGTCGCCGTCGGCGTGTAGGTGATCCCCATGCCCATGCCGACGCCGCCTTCGTCGAGATCGCGCCGCACGATCGCCTCGATCGCCGTCTGCTCGTCCGGCGTCGCCGCGCGGTTCATCGCGGCGTCGCGCGGCAGCAGGCCGCCGCTGTCCTTCATCACCGCCATGCGCGCCGGAATGTGGCCGGCGCTCGCGCCGAAATGGACGAGCGACCTGCCCTCGCGCGCCTTGTACCATTCGCCGACCGGCGAGACCCCGACCTCGAGCTCGAGCGCGGTCGTGACGCCGTCCATCGCCTTGTAGCGATAGTTCTCCGGCGTCTGGCCGTGCGAGTGGAGATCGATGAAGCCGGGCGCGGCCACGAGGCCGGACGCGTCGATCTCGATCCGGCCGCGCAGCGGATCGGCCGACAGCGCGGCGATCTTCTTCCCGCTGATGCCGATGCTTCGAACGGCGTCGAGGTTCGTCGCGGGATCGAGCACGCGCGCGTTCCGGATCACGATGTCGTACGACGCGCCCGCCTGCAGCGCGAGCAGCGCCGAGACGATCGAGGCGAGCACGCGCATCGTCACGCTACTGCCGCTTCTTCCCGGCGTCGGCCTCGAGCTGCTCCTCGTACCGCGCGCCGCTCAGGATGTCCCGCAGCCCGTAGTTGCCTTCGTGGCACGCGTACTCGTAGACCGGCGCGTCGGTCCGCGTCATCGGATAGGCGACCGTCCACGGCCGCGTCCACGTCGTCGGATCCTCGACGGTAAAGCGATATTCGAGCGTGTCGGCGTCGAGGCGCGTGAAGCGCTCGACGAGATGCAGGTTCTCGCCGGCGCCGCGGAAGATCGTCCGGTCCGTAAAGTTCGTCGAGTCGACGACGAGCGTCTCGCCCTCCCAGCGGCCGCGCGGATCGCCGGTCCACGAGCGGATGGCGGCCGATGCATGCGGCCGGCCGTCCATCGGCACGACGCGCGCCTCGTGAATCATCTCCGTCGTCAGGACGATGTACTGCGGCGTCTGCACGATCTGCAGGTTGTTGTTGTAAGGCCCCGGCAGCAGCTGCTCCGGCAGGCCGCGCGTGAGGCACCGTTCGAAGATGCTTCGGTTCTCGTAGGAATCGGCCGGCCCGTGCGTGCGCGCGGCGGCCCGCCGCGCCGCGAGCCGATCGCGCGCTTCGGCCGTCTGCGGCGGGATCTTGCCGTCCGGCGGATCGACGATGAGCGAGGTGCGCGCCGTCTTCACAACTTTCTTGCCGTAGTCGAGCCACCACACGGGATGGACCGACTGCTCCTCGACCGATCGCGCATCGTCAGGCGGCCGGCCGTCCTCGCGCGCGAGCGCGAGGCGCTCGTACTCGACGACCTCGTCCGGCGTCATGAACTCGCGGCCCTGAAAGCGCGCCGGCCGCTCGAGCGGCGTCGCGCTGCGGAAGTCCCAGGTCCCCTGGAGATCGGGATGGCCGTCGGGCAGGCGCGGCACGCGGCGCGCCTCATCGGCGGCGAGGAGCGCCGAGGCGAGAGCCCAGGCGACAGCCAAGCCGAGCGGCGCGCGAAGACGCTTCCGGTCAGGCATATGAGACTCCCAGCGTCGGTCGAGACGATTATGGCGCACCGAAAAGGGGTCGTACCCCTTTTTCGCGAAACGCCTGGCGACTCTCCTCCGCCGCTCGTGTCGTCCACACGTGTAATACTCCTGCCGTCGGTCGGGACGATGAAGGCGCAACTCGACGGGCTGGCGCGAAAAGGGGTCGTACCCCTTTTTCGCGAAAAAGGGGTACGACCCCTTTTCGCATGAGCGTGGTCTCGCCTGCCGATTCGATCGCCGCACTGGCGCCGCGGCAGCTCGCGTGGCTGTCGCTCGCGATGTTCCTCGGGATGACGCTCTGGTTTTCGGCGACCGCGGCGAACGCGGCCATCGTCGCCGAGTTCCATCTCGCCGGCGCCACCACCGCGTGGCTGACCATGGCGGTGCAAGGCGGCTTCGTGATCGGCACGCTCGTGTCGGCGGCACTGAACCTGCCGGATCTGCTGAACGCGCGGCGGCTCTTCGCCGCCGGCTGCGTCGTCGCGGCCGCCGCGAACGCGGCGCTCGTCGGCGCCGACGGCGCCGCCGCGATCATCGCGCTGCGGCTCGTGACCGGCGCGGCGCTCGCGTGGGTATATCCACCGGGGATGAAGGTCGCGGCGGGATGGTTCGACAAGCGCCGCGGCGCCGCGCTCGGCGTGCTGATCGGCGCGCTGACGATCGGCTCGGCCTTCCCGCACCTGCTGGCGTCGGCGTCGGCGGCCGTGCCGTGGCGGACGCTGATGCTCGCGGCATCGGCGCTCGCGCTCGTCGGCGGCGCGCTCGTCGTCACCGTCGTCGGCGACGGTCCGTATGTCGCGAAGAGCGCGCCGTTCGATCCGTCCGCGATCGCGCGCGTGTTCCGCGATCGCCGCACGCGGCTCGCGACCTTCGGGTACCTCGGACACATGTGGGAGCTCTACGCCGTGTGGACGTGGATTGCCGCGTTCGCGTCGGCGAGCTTCGGCCGCCCGGGGCCGACGCCGAGCTCGCCGGCGGGGTCGGCGGTCGCGTTCGCGACGATCGGCAGCGGCGCGCTCGGATCGGCCGCGGCCGGATGGTTCGCCGACCGCATCGGTCAGGCGCGCATCGCGTCGTGGGCGATGATCGCGAGCGGGATCTGCTGCGCGGTGTCGGGGCTGATGTTCGGCGCGCCGGCGCCGGCGCTCTTCGCGTTCGCGATCGTGTGGGGCGTGGCGGTGGTGGCCGATTCGGCGCAGCTGTCGGCGCTCGTCGCGCAGTTCAGCCCGCGCGATCACGTGGGCACGGCGCTGACCGTGCAGACGTGCGCGGGGTTTCTCCTGACGATGGCGTCGATCCGCCTGCTGCCCGTCGCGGCGCAGACGATCGGATGGCAGTGGGTGTTTCTGTGCCTGGTGCCGGGGCCCGCGCTCGGCGTCGTCGCGCTGCGCGGGCTGACGAAGGCCGAGTAGGTCGGGCGGGTCGGGCGGGTCGGGCGGGTAGGGCGGGTAGCCGGTTTGACACGATTTTGAATACTACGATATCGTAGTATTCATGAGTGCGGCGACGGCTGTCGCGATGGCGCGCGCGCTGGAGCGCGGCGAGCTGCCGCGCGCCGGCTTCCACCACGCCGACCACCTGCGCGTGGCGTGGGCCTTCCTCGAGGAATCGCCGAACGTCGACGCGGCGCTCGGCCGCATGGCGGCCGCACTGCGGCGCTTCGCCGCATCGGTCGGCAAGCCGGAGAAGTACTCCGATTGCGTCACCGCCTTCTGGATGTATCAGCTGGCAGCCGCGCGCGCGGTGCTGCCCGAGGCCGACGCCGACGCGCTCTTCCACGCGTTTCCGCGCCTCCTCGACAAGAACCTGGTCGTGCCGTGCCATGCCACTGAGACTCGTGCCGCCGATTCACCGAGCGACCCACCGGATCGGGCTCTATCTCGCGACCCTGCGTGAGGGCGGCCTCTCGCAGGGCGAAGCGCACATCCTTGCCCTGCTGGCGACGAAAGCGCCTGCGACGGTTGCCGAGCTGCACCAAGGCCTCGCACACAAGCGATCGACGTTGACGAGCATCCTGGATCGCCTCGTCGAACGCGCGCTCGTCACGCGTACGGTCGGCACAACCGACCGGCGCACCTTCGTCATCACGCCGACGGCGAGAGGCCGCGCCGTCGCCGCTCGCGTGAGCCGCCACCTCGCGGCGCTCGAGCACGCCGTCTCGCGCCGCGTGACGCGCGGCGACGTCCGCGCATTCCTGAAGGTGATCGAGGTTGTCGGTGCAGAAGCGCACGCCCGCACGCACGACGGAAAGCGAACGCCAGGCTGAGGTTTTCATCCTGCGACGCGGCGACCCCGAGAGGGTCGCCCTACAACCGGCCCGAGAAGTCGCCCTGCAACCGGCCCGAGAGAATCGCCCTACAATCTGCCCGAGAGAGTCGCCCTGCAACCTGCCCGAGCTTTACTAATAGCCTCCGCTTGCAGGATGATGGGAGTTCAGGTAAGGTTTTTCCCACTGAACACCGGCTGCCTGCGTGTGTGCGCCTGCCCTGCATTCCCTTCCCTTTCTTTAGGAGAGAGTTGATTGGCCGTTCGTCTGTTCGTCGGTAATCTCGCCTACAGCACCACCGAAGCCGACCTGCGGACCTACTTCGGCGCCATCGCCCCGCCGTCGCAAGTGGTGCTGCCGGTCGATCGCGAGACCGGCCGGCCGCGCGGGTTCGCCTTCGTGGAGTTCCTCGACCGCGCGCACGCCGAGCAGGCGATTCAGCGCTTCAACGGACAGGTGTTCGCCGGACGGCCGCTCGCGGTGAGCGAGGCGCGCGCGCGCGAGGATCGAGGGCCCGGCGGCCCGCCGCGTCCCGGCGGCTACGCGGGTCCGCGGCCCGGCGGCTTCTCGCCGCGTCCCCCCGGATCGTTCGGTGGCGCCCCGCGTCCGTTCGACAGCGGCGGCGCATCGGGCGCGCCGGCGCGCAGTCGCAACTTCGGTCCCGATGCGAAGCCGCAGCGCGGACCGGGCTCCGCGAAGAAGAAGAAGTTGGGCGACGACAAACCGCGCGGGCCGATTCCGATGAAGCAGACCGGCCGTTCGTTCAGCCTCGACGACGTCGACGCGACCGATGAGGTGATGCCGGATATCGAC
>QHWK01000382.1 GCA_003223775.1 Acidobacteriota bacterium | reverse complement strand
TCGGCGTGCCCGTGGTCGTGGAGAACGACGTCAATCTCGCGATCCTCGGCGAGCGGTGGCGCGGCGCGGCGCGGGGGCACGACACCTGCGCGTTCATCTCGGTGGGCACCGGAATCGGCGCCGGCGTCGTCGTGAACGGCCATTTGTACCATGGCCGCCGCTTCATGGCGGGTGAGATCGCGCTGATGTGCATGGGACCGCAGTACGCCGAGACCGACTTCGGCGCGCGCGGCTGCCTCGAGACGCTGGCGGGCTTGAAGGCGATCGCGGCGCGCTGGTCGCCCCTCAATCGCGTGCACGTCGACGGCTGGGTGCGCGCGCTCTTCGATGCCGCGCGCGCCGGCGACGAGCCTGCGCTGCGCGTCGTCGACGACACGGCAACGTTCATCGGCATCGCGACGGCGAACCTGAGCATCGTGCTCGATCCATCGCTGATCGTGCTCGGCGGCGCGCTGTTCGCGCAGGCGCCCGAGCTGGCCGACGATATCCGGCGGATCGTGTCGCGGATCGTACCGACGCCGAGCGCGATCGTCCTGTCGGAGCTCGACAAGGAGGCGCCGCTGTGGGGAGCGCTGCTCGTGGCGACGATGGAAGCGCGCCAGCGGCTTCGCCAGCAGCTGAGAGAGGACCCAGTCGGCGACTGAGACGGGAGGAGCACATGGCGCGATGGACGATGCGACTGACGGCGATATGCATCGGCGTGCTGTTTGCGCGGTCGAGCCCCGCGCAGGGCGACAGCCGAAGCGTTCAGGAGCGGCTCGGGTACCCGCCGGGCGCGCGGCTGCTCGTCATTCATGCCGACGATCTCGGAATGGCGCACTCGGTGAATCGTGCGACGTTCGAAGCGCTGGAGAAGGGGTGGATCTCGTCCTCCAGCATCCTCGTCCCGTGTCCCTGGTTCGCGGAGGTGGCGGGCTTCGCTCGCGAGCATCCCGATTTCGATCTCGGCGTGCATCTCGCCGTCAACAGCGAATGGACAGGATATCGATGGGGACCGGTGAGCCCGGCCGACGCCGTCGCGTCGCTCGTCGACAAGGACGGCTATCTACCGCTCGAGGAGACCGCCGTCGTGTCGCACGCGAAGCCCGGCGAGGTCGAACGGGAGCTGCGGGCGCAGATCGATCGCGCGCGATCGGCCGGCATCAGGCTGTCGCATCTCGATTCGCACATGGCGACGCTCTTCCGATCGCCAGCCCTGATGAACGTGTATCTGCGGCTGGGGCCCGCGTACAACCTGCCGCTGCTGCTCGAGCGAGCGGGCGCCGATCGATCGGCATGGGCGCTGAACGGTGCGCAAGGCGATGCGCTCGTCGATCGCGTGGTCTCGCTCGATGCGCCTGGCGCGCCCGCGGCCGAGTGGCCGGCCGCCTACGAAAAGCTGCTGGCGCCGCTCCCGCCCGGCGTGTACGAGCTCATCGTCCATCTCGCGTACGACGACGACGAGATGCGGGGCGCGACGTGGGATCACCCCAACTGGGGCGCTGCGTGGCGGCAGGCCGATTTCGATCTGGTGAGGAGCAAGCGCTTCCGCGACTTCCTGCGCTCGCAGGGATTCACACTCGTGAAGTGGAAGGATCTCGGCCGTGCCCGTACGCATTAGAACCGCGCAGTTCAAAATCGATGTAGGGCGAGGCTTTCAGCCTCGCCTGGCGACCCTGAAAGGGTCGCCCTACGCCTCGAATCGTGAAACGCGCTCTTAATATCGCGGCGACTGCGCTAGCGCTTGATCGCGACGATCTGATTCGCCTTCACGTTCACCATCTTCGAGGTCGTACCGTCCGGCCAGCGGACTTCGAGCGAATCGACCTGCGACGCCGATCCGAGCCCGAAGTGCGCGCGCATATCGTGCTGTGACAGATAGCTCGTTCCGCTCTGCACGACGCGCGTCCGAGTGACGGCGCCGGTCCGCGCTTTCACGACCGCGCCGATCGCATCGGTGTTCCCGCGCGGTCCGGTCAGCTTCACCAGCAGCCAGTTGCCGCGATCGAGCAGCTCGTTGTGAAGCACCTCGGGGCTGCCGTCGAGATTGTTGACGACGACGTCGATGCCGCCGTCGTTGTCCAGGTCGCCGGCCGCGAGCCCGCGCCCCACGCGCGCGTCGGTCATCACCGGGCCGAACTGCGCGGCGACTTCATCGAAGGTGCCGTTGCCGCGGTTGTGATACAGCAGCTTCCGCTGCCGATAGCCGGCAGACGCGCCGAGCCGCACCTTGTCGAGCTGCGGATACACGTGGCCGTTCACGGCCATCAGATCCAGAAGCCCGTCGTTGTCGTAGTCGACGAACGCCGTGCCCCAGCCCACGAGCGGGAGGCTGGGCGCCGCGGTTTTCGAGCTGAACGACACGTCGGTGAAGTGATCGCCGTCGTGGCGATACAGCGCGTTGTACTCCTCGGAGAAGTTGGTGACGAAGAGGCTCAACCTGCCGGCGTTCAGATAATCGCCGAGCGCGACGCCCATGCTGCCTTGTTCGGCGCCGTCTTCGCTGACCGCCACGCCTGCCGGGAACGCGATCTCCCTGAACGTGCCGTCGCCGTTGTTCCGGTACAGAAAGTTCGCGGTCGAATCGTTGGCGACGTACAAGTCCGGCCAGCCGTCGTCGTTGTAATCGAACCATGCGACGCCGAGTCCGAAGTACCCGTTCGGATCGGACACGCCCGCCCGCGCCGCGACCTCGCTGAAGCGGCCGTTGCCGTCGTTGTGGAACAGAAAATCCGATTCGCCCGCGAGGCCGCGCGGACCGCACTGCACGGCGATCCCTCGATACTCGCACGTCTTGTCCTTGCCGAACTGAGGGAGATGGTCGAGATCGATCTTCACGTACCGGCTGACGAACAAATCGAGCCGGCCGTCGCGGTCGTAGTCCGCAAAGCCGCAGCCGGTGGACCACCCTCCGCCGGCCACCCCCGCCCGTTCCGCGATGTCGGTGAAGGTGCCGTCGTGATTGTTGCGATACAGCCGGTTCCTGCCGAGCGCCGTCACGTACAGATCGTCCCACCCGTCGTCGTCGACGTCGGCAGCGCAGACGCCCATCCCCCAGCCCGGATGGCCGATACCCGATCGGTCGGTGACGTCCTCGAATTTCCCGTGCCCCAGATTGCGGTACAGCGCGCTGCGCGCCGCCATCGGACTGTTCGCCGTGTCGACCGTCAGCGAATCGACGAAATAGATATCGGTCAGCCCGTCGCGGTCGAAATCGAACAGCGCCACACCGCCGGCCATCGACTCGACGATGTACTTCTTCTCGGGCGCGGCGTGATGCTGAAAGGCGATCCCGGCCTCAGCGGTGATATCGCGAAACAGAACGGGCGGCGATGCGGCACGCGTCATCGCGGCAGCGAGCATCAGGACGCCGAGCGGAGCGACAACGGCGCGTGTCATCGCGGCCGCTCGCCGGAGGTCGCGGCGCGCAGCGTTTTCAGCCGCTCTTCGGCCTCGTGCAGCTTCTGCTGATACGCCTCGACGTGCTGCCGCGCGTTCGCGTCGTCGCCGAGCCGCGCGTACGCGAGGCTCAGCTGATAATGCGCGGCCGGCGAAGCCGGATTCGCCGCGATCGCCTTGTTGAGCGCGTCACGCGCCTCGGCGTACCGCTCGCGCTTCATCAGCACGATGCCCATGACCAGATTGGCCGTCGGGTGCGCCTCGAAACGCGCGAGCGCGCGCTGCGCGTGTTCCTCCGCCTGCGCGAGCTCGCCGACGCCGCTTTCGGCCTCCGCGAGCGCCGCCAGTGCATCGACGTTCTCGGGCTCGAGGTCGAGCGCGTGCATCAACGCGCGCCTCGCATCGTCGTACTGTTTGCGGCTGTTCTGCGCGAGCCCGAGCGCGGTCAGCGTCAACGCGCGTTCGGGCGCCAGGCGATCCGCCTGCTGCAGCGATTCAACAGCGGCGGCCATGTCGCCGGCCTCCATCAGCGCGACGCCGAGCAGATAATGGTATTGCGGCACCGTCGAGCAGATGCGCGTCAACGCGTCGAGCGTCGTGATGGCGGGCACCAGCAGCCGCGCAGCGAGCGCCACCTGCGCGATCGCGCTCAACACCTCCTCGGAATTCGGCGCAAGGGTGCGCGCGTCCCGCAGCGATTCGAGCGCGCCCGGCGCATCGCCTGCCTGCACCTGACGACGCGCGGTCTGCAGCAGTTCGTTCACCGACCGCGGCGTCGAGGCCGCTCCCTGCGCCGCCGGGCGAGCCGCCTGCACGCCGACGGTCGCGGCCACGGCGATCGTAAGCGTCCAGCCGGGCGCCTTCACGGCGTCTTGCCCCGCTGTTTGTCTTTGAGACCGCGGTAGCTGGCGAACTCTTTTTCCGCCAGCTCGCCACGCCCGAGTTTCTCGTACGCTCGCGCCAGCTGGTAATGGATGTTCGCGTCGTCGGGCGCGATCCGCGCAGCGGCTTCGAGGTGGATCGCCGCCTCGGCGGCGTTGCCGCCCGCGAGCAGAATCTTGCCGAGGAGGTACCGCCCATCGGCAAACTGCGGCGCCGCTTTCACGACGGCGCGCGCTTCGGCAAGCGCCTGGTCGCCGCGTGCCTCGAGATCGAGGACGGTCGCCAGCGTGTGACGCGCCTTGACATCGGCCGGATGATGCGTCAGCTCGGCACGCAGAGCCGTTTCGGCGTC
>QHWK01000911.1 GCA_003223775.1 Acidobacteriota bacterium | reverse complement strand
GACACGCTGAAGATCATCGGCGTCGACATGTTCCGGGCGGCGTCGATGCAGCCCGCGCTCGTTGCAAACATGGGTGATCGACTCGACACGCTGCGCCCGGACGTTTTGTTCCTGAGCCCTGCCGCGACGCGCGTGCTCGCCGCGAAACCCGATGACATCGTGCGTGTCCAGGTCGGGCTGGCCGACGTCCCGTTGCGCGGCGCCGGTGAATTGGCCGGCGCCGGCTCGCAACGTTTCGCGGTGATGGACATTGCGGGCGCGCAGGCGGCGTTCGGACGCCTCGGACGCCTCACGCGCATCGATCTTCGTCTCGCTCCCGGCGTCGACGTCGCGGCGTTCGGCGATGCCGTACGGAAGCAGCTGCCGGCCGGAGTTGTTGCCGTCAAACCGGAAACCACACAGGCTGCGACTGCAAGCCTCACGCGGTCGTATCGCGTGAACCTCGACGTGCTCGCGCTGGTGGCGCTTTTCACCGGCGGCCTGCTCGTGTTTTCGACCCAGGCGCTTGCGGTCGTGCGCCGGCGCGCGCACTTCGCGTTGCTGCGCGTGCTCGGCGTGACAAGACGGCGACTCGTGGCGTTGATCGTCGCCGAGGGCGCGCTGATCGGCGTCGCGGGAAGCGCATTGGGAATTGCTGGCGGCTTTGCACTGGCAGGGCTCGCGGTGCGTTGGGTGGGACTCGACCTTGGATCGGGTTATTTCCGCGGTGTCGTGCCGACCCTCGCCATCGATCCGGCCATGCTCGTGCTGTTTTTCGCGCTCGGCGTCGCCGCGGCGTCGCTCGGCAGTGTGGTTCCCGCGCTGGACACCGCGCGCGCGCCGCCCGCGCAAGCGCTCAAGGCCGGTGACGAAACGCGCGCGTTCTCGCGGCCGCCATCGTCGCTGCCGGGTCTCGCGGCGATTGCGTTGGGCACACTCGCGAGCTTGTTGCCTCCGATCGCGGGGCTGCCCCTTGCGGGTTATTTCGCGATAGCGCTGCTTCTGGTTGGAACGCTGATGCTGTTGCCCCACCTCGCGACGGTGGCATTGTCGGCGTTGCCCGCGCCACGGCTGCCCGCATCCGAGCTCGCTCTCGCCCAGCTGCGAGGCGCTCCGGGACAGGTGAGAATAAGCCTCGCGGCGATCGTCGCAAGCGTGAGCCTCATGGTCTCCATGGCCATCATGGTGGCGTCGTTCCGGGACTCGCTGGACGCCTGAGTTCCTGCGCGAGCAGCAGATCTCGCTCGACCCGACGCGGTTGCGCATCATCCTGCTGGCGCGCGCGATCGACCGAGCGAATCCGGGGCGCAGTCTTCCGCTGCTCGCGCCGCCGCTCGAGGTCGCCGCGGACGCGCCAGCGCCGGTCTGGATCAACGAGGCGGCGGCTGACCTCTATGGCTTCGCGCCGGGCTCGGTCATCGCGCTGCCGTTGAACGGAAAATCGCTGCGCTTCACGGTTTCAGGAATCTGGCGTGATTACGGGAGGCCACAGGGCGCCATCGCGATCGAGCGCGAACGCTACGTGGCGCTTACTGGCGACACGGCAGTGACGAACGGAGCGTTGTGGCTTTCCGCGGGGGCCGACCGCTCCGCCGTCGAAGCAGCGCTACGAGACGAGATCGCGGGCGGGAACCGGCTCGAGGTCGCGACCCCCGGCGTGATCCGCGAGCTGTCGCTCAGGATATTCGACCGCACGTTCGCGGTGACCTACGCGCTGGAGCTCGCTGCGGTTGTGATCGGCCTCGTCGGACTGTCGTCGTCGTTCGGCGCGCTCGTGCTCGCACGGCGGCGCGAATTCGGCGTGCTGCGCCATCTTGGCATGACGAGACGACAAGTGGGCGCCATGCTCGCGACCGAAGGACTCGTGGTGAGCGGCATCGGGCTTGTCGCGGGACTCGTGCTTGGATTCGGCATCAGCCTGATCCTGATCCACGTGGTGAACCGGCAATCGTTCCATTGGGGGATGGAGCTCTCGCTGCCGTGGCGCGGTCTTGTCGGGTTCGCCTTCGTCGTGCTTGCGCTCTCCACCTTCACGGCGCTCGCGAGCGGCCGCAAGGCGATGGACGTCGACGTCATCCGCGCGGTAAAGGACGACTGGTGAAGCGCCGGAATTTCCTCGCCGCGCCGCTCGTTCTCCTTGCGCCTGCTGCGGTTGCGGAAGATGCGTACCCGCCGGTCG
>QHWK01000381.1 GCA_003223775.1 Acidobacteriota bacterium | reverse complement strand
GCCGCTCGGCGACATCCTCGCGCGCGTCAACAACGACGTCGGCGAGGTGCAGCGCGTCGCCGCGGAGTCGCTGCTCGCGTGGGTCGGCAACATCCTCTTTCTGGCCGGCAGCATCGCGGCGATGATCTGGCTCGACGCGCGGCTCGCCGCGGTCGCGCTCGCCGCCGTGCCGCCGAGCGTCTGGGCGGTGTCGCGCACGCGCGCCGAGCTCACCTCGCGCGTCAAGACGGTCCGCGAATCGAGCGCGGCGATCGGCAGCTTTCTCATCGAGACGCTGCAGGCCGTCCGCCTCGTCGTGACGTCGAACGCGCAGGCGCGCGAGGTCGACGAGTTCCGCCGCCGCAACGCGGCGTTCGTCGACGCGCTGATGTCGATGCAGCTGTGGTCGTATCTGTCCGGCAGCGCGCCGGGCGCCGTCCTCGCGCTCGGCAACGCCGCCGTCTTCGTCTACGGCGGCCACCGCGTCGTCAACGGATCGCTGACGCTCGGGACCTTCGTCGCCTTCGTCGCGTATCAGATGCGCGTGCTGCAGCCGGTACAGGCGCTGATGGGTCTCTACGCGAACCTCGCGACCGTGCGCGTGTCGCTCGCGCGCGTGCACGCGCTGCTCGACACCGCGCCCGACGTCGTCGAGCGGCCGTCAGCGACGGTTTTGCGGCGCGTCGAAGGGGCGATCGTGTTCGATCGCGTCACCGTCGATCTCGGGCGCGGCCAGATCCTGCGATCGGTGTCCTTCTCGGTCGCGCCCGGCGAGCAGCTCGCGCTCGTCGGCCCGAGCGGCAGCGGCAAGTCGACGATCGCCGACCTGATGCTCCGGCTGCTCGATCCTGACGAGGGCACGGTGACGCTCGACGGCCACGATCTGCGCGACATCGCGCTCGAGGATCTGCGGCGCCACGTCGTGCTCGTCGATCAGTCGCCGTTCGTCTTCCACACGACCGTCGCGGAGAACATCCGCTACGCGCGGCCGGACGCGACCGAGGAGGAAGTGCGCGACGCCGCGCGCGCGGCGGGACTCGACGGCTTCGTCGCGCGGCTGCCCGACGGCTACGCGACCGTCGTCGGCGAGCGCGGCGCGGCGGTGTCGGCGGGCGAGCGCCAGCGGATCGCGATCGCGCGCGCGCTGCTCGTCAACCCGACGGTGCTCGTGCTCGACGAGCCGACGGCGGCGCTCGATCCGGCCACCGAACAGCAGGTGGCCGAGGGCTACGACCGCATCATGCGCGGCCGGACGACGATCCTCATCACGCACCGGATCACGCTCGCCGCGCGCGCGGACCGCGTGCTCACGCTCCACGCGGACGGCACGCTCGAGGTGATCGGCCGGCCTCAGCCGCGGCCGGTTCGGCCGTCGACGCCGCCCGATCTCCGGACGGGCCTGCACGCGCGGGGCGGCGACGCCTGACGCCGATGTTTCTGCAGGACCGCACGGGCCGGAGCGTGCGAATCGCCGTGATCGACAGCGGCGTGCACGCATCTCATCCGCATGTCAACGGCGTCGCCGGCGGCGTCGCAATCTGCGAAGATGGTGCGCTGAGCGGCGATTTCGTCGACCGCCTCGGCCACGGCACGGCCGTCGCCGCGGCGATTCGCGAGAAAGCGCCCGACGCCGAGATCTTCGCAGTCAAGGTGTTCTGGCTCGCGCTCGCGACAAATGTCGCCGCGCTGGCGCGCGCCTTCGACGCCGCGGCGGCGAACCTCGCGCAGGTGATCAACGTGAGCCTCGGCACCTCGAACCCGCAGCACCGCGGCGAACTGGCCGCCGCCGTTGCCCGCGCGTCGTCGGCCGGCGCGATTGTCGTCGCCGCCGACGAAGATCGCGGCGTCCGCTTCCTGCCAGGCGCGATCGACGGCGTCGTCCCGGTGCGCGCCGACTGGACGCTCGACCGCGGCGCGTACGCGGTCGCGGCGATCGACGGCCGCACGGTGCTCGTCACGTCCCCGTATCCGCGCGAGATTCCCGGCGTGCCGCGCGAGCGGAACCTGCAAGGCGTCAGCTTTGCCGTCGCCAACGCATCCGCGTTCGTCGCGCGCGCGCTCGAGGCGCATCCGCAGGCCGACGTCGCGCGCGTGCTGGCCGTCCTCGAGGCGGCGCAGTCGACGGCGGAGTCGCAGGTATGACGGCCGTGGCGCGCACGCGCCGATTCGCGGTGTCGACGCTCGCGCTCTCGGCGAGCGTCGCGGCGCTGACGCAGGCGGCGCCCGACGTCGACGCGCTGCTCGGCCGCATCGGCGATCGCATCGCGGAGTACTACAAGCGCGCGCAGAACGTGATCTGCCTCGAGAAGTCGACGGTCCAGCCGATCGGATGGAATCTCTCGCCGGACGGGTTCGCGCGCGTGGTCGAATCGGAATTGCACGTCGAGGCCGACGCCGGCGACGCCGAGGGCGAAGCGAAGGTCGTGCGCGAGATCCGCCGCGTCAACGGCCGCGCGCCGCGCGAGCGCGACAACAAGGATCGGGCGGGCTGCACCGATCCGAATCCGCTGTCGCCGGAGCCGCTCGCCTTCCTGCTCCCGGCGCACCGGCAGGAGTACCGCTTCACCTCCGCCGGCATCGGCAAGGAGAACGATCGGCCGGCGCTGCTCATCGACTTCGCGTCGGTCAGCCGCCAGAGCCGGCTCGAACTCTCCGAGGATCCGCGCGGCCACGAGGACTGCTACGGGTGGAGCGGCGATCTCGCCGTCAGGGGCCGGATCTGGATCGACGCGAGCACCTACGAAGTGCTGCGCGTCGACACGAACTTCATGGGGCAGGTGGACGTGAAGGTGCCACCCGCGCTCCAGCGCCGCCTCAACTTCTCGACGTGGCTCGTCGTCGAGCGCTACAACCAGACGATCCGCTACAAGACGATCGCCTTCCACGATCCCGACGAGACGATGCTGCTGCCGGAGTCAATCGACGTGCTCGCCGTCATGCGCGGCGGGCTCCAGTCGACGCGGCGGAGACAGACGTTCTCGGACTACAAGCGGTTCCTGACAGGCGGAAGGATGGTCAAGTGATTCCCGAGCTCAGCGCCGCCGCAGCGTGATCGATCCGTCGCCGGTTCGCACGCGGAGGTTGTGGCCGCCGGCGCCGAGCCGTCCCCGGATCGAGTTGCGGCCGATCTGTCCCGTCACGTTCGACACCGTGACGTCCTGCATGTGAATCCGGCCGTCGCCGGTGTGCGCGTCGAGGTCGGCTGAAAAATCGTCCGGCAGCTCGAGCGTCACCGAGCCGTCGCCGGTGTTGATGTCCCAGTCGTTCTCCGCCGCGCTGCCGGCCGCAACGTGCACGGTGACCGTGCCGTCGCCCGATCGCGCGCGCAGCGCCGTCAGCTTGCCGCCGACGACAATGCTGCCGTCGCCGGTGTGGACGTCGAGCGCGCCGCTGATGTCGCGCGCGCGAATGCTGCCGTCGCCGGAGTTCAGCTGAAGGCGCCCCGCGATCCGCTCGACGTCGATCGATCCGTCTCCGCTCTTCGCCGAGACGTCGGACGCCGCAGGCAACGAGACGATGAGCCGAGCCGAGCGGCTGCCGAAATGGAACCCGCGCGTGCTCGGCTCACGCACCGTCACCTCGACGCGGTTGCCGCTCTGCTCCGTGTGCACGTCGATCTGCGCGACGTCGTCTTTGCCGCGGCCGCGCTTCTCGACGACGACCTCCACCTCGGGCCTGTCCCACGGACGAACCTCGATGGATCCGTCGAAGGTCGCCAGCACCACGTCCGGCTTGCCCGACACCTGGAAGCGCTTCTCCTCGCGCTCGACGTAGCGGCCGATGTCGGCGCCAATGATGTCGACGCAGCCCGGTCCCGTGACGAGCGCGGCGAGCAGGACGGCACCGGCGATGGCCCCGGGATGCGGCGTGCGGAGCGCGGCGCGGCGGGCAGACGAGTCCATACGGACCTCCGGTCGTCTTAGACGGACGGCGACGTCGCCGTGTTTCGCGCGTACACGAGCTGACCCGCGATG
Organism: Acidobacteriota bacterium; assembly: GCA_003223775.1. GTDB lineage: Bacteria > Acidobacteriota > Vicinamibacteria > Vicinamibacterales > CAVVIG01 > QHWK01. The sequence continues at coordinate 692 of QHWK01000381.1, read as the reverse complement.
TAGGTCTGCACCACGGCCAGCTGCGAATCGAGGACGATGAGGTCGGCGGCGTTGCCGGTCGCGAGCAGGCCGTTGCCGACCAGGCCGAGCTCGCGCGCCGGCGTCGTCGCGCAGACCGTCGCCGCGTCGACGAGCGACAGCCCGACCTGCGCCACCAGCACCTCGAAGACGCGATCCATCGTCACGATGCTGCCGGCGATCGTGCCGTCGGCGAGCAGCGCCGTCGACGGGCCGGTCGTGATCGGCTGGCCCCCGAGCGACGCACGCGATCCAACCGGGAGACCCGCCGCCGCGGTCGCGTCGGTGATCGCGAGGACGCGCGACGGGCGCTTCGCCGCAATCGCGGTGCGGACGAGCGCCGGGTGCACGTGAAATCCGTCGCAGATGATTTCCGCCGCGATCTCCTCGGCCTGCAGCACGGCGCCGGCGAGGCCGGGCGCGCGGTGGCCGAGCGGCGGCATGCGGTTGAAGAGATGCGTCGCGTGGCGCGCGCCGGCGGAGATCGCCTCGAGCGCCTGCTCGTAGGTCGCGCCGGAGTGGCCGAGCGACACCCGATGCCCGCGCGCGGTGAGCCAGCGCACGAGATCGAGTCCGCCGTCCAACTCCGACGCGATCGTCACGATTCCAACGTCCGGCGCTGCGCGCTCGATCTCCTCGAGGATGTCGGCGCCGTCAAAGTCCGTCGACCCTGA
>QHWK01000380.1 GCA_003223775.1 Acidobacteriota bacterium | reverse complement strand
CACGGTGGTCTTCTCCATACTCGCCGTCAGCTTCTGGGCGCTGCAGGTCGTCGAGCACGCGAAGTTCGAGGAGATGGCCGAGAACAACCACCAGCGGACGCTCGCGCTGCGGGCGCCGCGCGGGCTGGTGATCGACCGCACCGGCAAGATCCTCGTGGACAACCGCGGCTCCTACAGCATTTCGATCGTCCGCGAGCACACGAAGGATCTGGACCGCACGATCCGGCTGCTGGCGGCGGTGCTCGCCCTCGACGAATCGGGCGTCCGGGCGATTGTCGAGCGCCACCGGCGCGAGCCGTCGTATCGACCGCTTACGATCGTTCAGGACGCGACGCTGGCGCAGGTCGCCGCCGTCAAAGCGCGGCGGCTCGATTTCGAGCTGCCGGACATCCTCGTCGAGCAGGTGCCGACGCGCCAGTACCCGGAAACGATGGCGGCGCATCTGTTCGGGTATGTCGGCGAAGTCAACGACGCGCAGGTCTCGGAGAGCGAGAGCCTGAAGAGCGGCGACATCGTCGGTCAGGCCGGGATCGAAAAAGTCTACAACGCCTATCTGATGGGCGAGGACGGCGCCAGGCGCGTCGTCGTCAACAGTGTTGGCCGTGAAATCCGGACGCTCGAAGAGGACGAGCCGGTCGAAGGCAAGCGGCTGCAGTTGACCGTCGATCTGGATCTGCAGCGCGCGCTCGAGGCGGGCTTTCGCATCTCGGGCTACAACGGCGCGGCGGTGATGCTGGATCCGCGCACGGGCGAGGTCCTCGCCTTCACGAGCGTCCCCGCGTACGATCCGAATGCGTTCGCGGCGGGCATCGATCGCGCGACCTGGGCGTCGCTCAACAGCGACGAGCTGCGGCCGCTGCAGGATCGGACGATCCAGGGGCGGTATCCGGCGGGCTCGACCTTCAAGATGGCCGTCGCGGCGGCCGCGCTCGAAGAGGGCATCATCACACCCGACTTCAAAGTGAACTGCCCGGGCCACGCGGTGTTCTACGGGCGGAGCTTCGCGTGCTCGCTGCCGAACGGCCGCGGCCACGGCGTCATGGATCTGCGCCACGCCATCGAGCATTCGTGCAACGTGTACTTCTACACCATCGGCAACATGACCGGCATCGACAAGATCCACAAGTGGGCGACGCTGCTCGGCCTCGGCGAGAAGACGGGCATCGATCTGCCGAACGAAATGCAGGGCCTCGTGCCGTCGCCCGAGTGGAAGCAGGCGCGCTTCAAGGAGAAGTGGTACGCGGGCGAGACGATTTCCGTGTCGATTGGCCAGGGCGCGGTTGCCCTGACGCCGATCTCCGAGGCTGTGTACATTTCGACGATCGCGAACGGCGGCACACGCGTGACGCCGCACGTCCTCAAAGCCGTCGACGATGGATCGGGATGGAAGCCGACACCGGCGCCCGCGCCCAAGTCGCAAGTCGCGCTCAAGCCGGAGACGATTCAGGCGATCCGCGACGGCCTCTGGCTCGTCGTCAACGGCGTCGGGACCGGCGGCCGCGCGCGCATGGCGGGATACGACGTGTCCGGCAAAACGGGCACGGCGCAGGTCATTTCGAACCAGGGTGCGAAGGCGGCGAAAGGAAAGACCGACAAGGACCTGCGCGACAACGGCTGGTTCGTGTTCTTCGCTCCGCGCGACCATCCGCAGATCGCGGGCGCCGTCATGGTCGAGCACGGCGGGCACGGCGGCACGACGGCCGCGCCGATTGCCCGGCACGTGCTCGATACGTTCTTCGCGAAAAAAGAAGGACGGCCGCTGCCCGCGCCGCCGGTGAAGGCTGGAGACACCATCGCGCCGGCCCCGGCGCCGAAGTCGGCCGCGCCGGCGAAAATGACGACAGGGGCCGCGCAGTAGCCGAAGCGATTCTCACGAATCGCTTCGGCCGGTCCGAATCCTAGCGGAGCACGGGATCGGCGAAGACCGCCGTCGCCGTCGCCGCCGTGTTGTGGCTGGTGACGGCGAGGCCGGCGAGCAGGTCCGCCGGCATCGGGATTGTGACGATCGAGAGCGTCTGCCAGTTCACAAGATCCGGGGACCACTCGCCGGTGAAGGTGTTGCCGCGGCGGGTCAGACGCAGGAATGCCGGTGCGGTGACGCCGATCGTTTGCGCCGCCTGGAAGCTGCTGGCGCCGGTCGATCCGCGATACTGCATCGCGACGCCCTTGCCCGGCGTGATGAACACCGAGACGTGCGCCGAACCAGTGGCCGTCGACGTGCGGAACATCACGCCGGCTTTCGCCCACGCGTTCGTGTTGTCGACCGACCGCACTTCGGTTGTCAGCACGCCATCGCCGGTCCGCGGCGTGTTCGCGAACATGAACTGGTCGGACGCGCCCCAGATGTCGGCCCCGCGCGCGCCGAGCGTGACGGTGTGGCCGATAAAGTCCTCGAAACCGGAGGTTGTCGACGTCCCAATCGGCGTGAACGTGAACGCTGGCGGCGGCGGCGTGATGTTCACCGACGAGAACGCCGCCGTCGCCAGCACGCCGTCGCTGTGGCTCGTCACGGCCAGGCCCGCATAGCCGAACGGGTACGACGTGGCGTAGTTCTGCGCGCCGACGCGGATCCAGGGGTCAGCGGCGTTCTTCTTGTAGAACGCGTCGACGCGCACCCTGGTGACGCTCAGCCGCAACCACACGGGCGCGGTCACCGACAGCACGCTCGTGTTCACGCTCGTGCCGCCGCTCGTTGTCCTGCGCTGAAACGCGACGCCTTTCCCCGGCGTGACGAAGATCGACGCGTGCACCGATCCGGCATCGAGACCGCCGCGCACCATCAACCCCGCCTTCGTCCACACGTTGACGTTCTGCACGCTGTCGACGTGCGCCGTCAGATCGAAGTCGCCGGTCGCGTTCCCGTTGACGAAGGAACGGACGTACTGGAATTCATCGGCGGTGCCCCAGATATCGGCGCCGCTGCCCTTCACGGTGAAGACGCCGCTGCTGAACGTCGCGCTGCCCGCTGCGCCCACAGCGCCGACGTCACCGTTCTGCCAGGGGCTCGGCAGCGATCCGCCGCCACCCGCGCCCTGGATGGAGAATCGTCCCGACAGGCCAAACCCCTCGTCTCCATCCGCGTCCACGGCCTGCACGTCGACGTTCGCGTTGTCGGTGACCGGACCGGGACTGTTCCAGGTGCAGGAGGTCGCCGTGCCCGGCAGGTTGCTGCAGACCGTTTGCGACGTGCCGACGTTGTTGTTGATGACGGAGACGAAGACGTCGATCCGGGCGATCGGCGTGTCGGACGACGCGGTGAACGTGATCGTGTACGGCTTGCCTGCGGGAACAACCTCGCCGGCTTTCGGCGCGGTCACGGTCACGGTCGGAAACACCTGCGCCTTGACGGTGAAGGTGACCGACGACGACGCCGTACCGCCATGGCCGTCGTCGACGGTGACGGTGAACGTGTACGTGCCAGGCTGGGTGAGTGAGACGCATGTCTGCGGGACGGGGGAGATCGAGCGGCCGTCGCTGGCCGTCCATGAGTAGGTGAGCATGTCGTTGTCGGGATCCGACGCGATCGCTCGCAGGATCACCTCGGAGTTCCCTCCGTTGAACGACTGGCCCTGGCCCGCGTCAACGGTCGGCGCGCGATTGGTCGCCGCCGCGACGTTCAACACAATCGCGCCCCACGAGGCGATGAGATCTGTCTGATGATCGCCGTTCAGATCGCTCGTGTTGAGCGAAAGGACCGACTCCTTGTAGCGATCGTCGAGGATGCGGCTCTGATCGCCGAGCGAGAACGACGACGGCGCATCGAAGGTTCCGTCGCCGCGTCCCGGGAGAATCGAGACCGTGTCCCACGTCTTGAACTGGTCGGTGCAGTCGTCGAGCACGATGGTCGATCGGTTGGCCGTGGCGACGTCGAGAATGCCGTCGCGGGTGAAATCGCCGACGACGATCTGCCATGGGCCGGGCGGCACGGTGTAGATCACGGGCGCTTGGAAGGTCCCGTCGCCCTTGCCGAGCAGCACGTTCACGTATCCTTCTGTGAAAAAGCCGAGATCCTCTGGCGCGGCCGTCGAGACGAGCAGATCGAGCTTGCCATCGCCGTTGACGTCTGCGGCCGTGACGTCGGTCGCCGACCGATCGAGGCCGATGTCCGCGGCCGTGAAGGTGAAACTGCCCTGATTCAGGAATATGGCGACGCTGTGCGGGAAGAAGCGGTTCGTGACCGCCAGATCCTTGCGGCCGTCGCCGTTGAAGTCGGCGATGATCGCGTCGCTCGGCAGCGGGTTCGTCGTCAACGCGACGGGCGTGCCGAAGGTGAAATTGCCGTTGCCCGGGAAAACCTCCACCGTCGTCTGGCCGTCGATGCCGACGACGAGGTCTCGTTTCCCGTCGCCATCGAGATCGCTGCTCACGGCGAACGTCACGTCCTGGCCGAAATCGGCAACCAACTGCGCGGTCCCGAGCGTGCCGTTTCCGTTGCCGGGCACGATATACACCTTCGCGCGGAGATCGTCGGAAGCGATGACGTCCAGCTTGCCGTCGCCGTTGAAATCGGCGACCCCCAGCACGTGTCCAGCGAACGAAGACTTGATTGGCGCTCCGAACGAGCCCGTCCCGGTTCCGAGCATCACGAGCAGGACGTCGGGATTGCCGGCGATGACGGCGTCGCTCCCGATGAGATCTGTCTTGCCGTCGCCATTGAAGTCGCCGGGCCAGACGTTCTGGTTGAGCGACGTATTCCGCGTGATGCTCACGGCGGGTGGCGGGCTGCTGACGGCGCCGATCGTCTCGTCGCCGAGCGCGGCGATGCCGGCGACAGTAATCACACACAGTCCAAATACCGGACGCGGCCGTATCATGATTGTCCTCCGGGACGGATCAACAGTCGCACGGCAGTGCGTGTTCCATGCCGGTCGTGCGGCGGGTGGAAGTCAGCGCGGGAGGACGGCGAAAACGCGCGCGGTGTATCCGTTCGGACTCGTCTCGTTGTATCCGATTGCGTTTCAAAATTCCTGTAGCGCAGCAATTCAGGGCTGCCCGGGCGGCCGTGACGAGCGGTCGCGCGTCGCGTCCGAGGGATGGGGGCCGCGGCTGCTCGATCAACAGCGCGCCGACGGCCATTGGGGCAACGGCGTCGCCACGCCGCAGTGGTGGTCGAACCTGTACACATTGCTGTTCCTGCGCGATCTGGGGCTCGACCCGACGAGCGCGCGCGCGCGAACGGCGATCGATCTGGTTCGCGGCAACGTCACCTGGGGGCCCGAGTTCGGAGATTCGCCCTTCTTCGAGGGAGAGGTCGAGCCGTGCATCAACGGCCGCGTCGTGGCGCTCGGCGCGTACTTCGGCGAGCCGAGCGATCGACTCGTCGATCGACTGTTGAGCGAGCAGCTCGCGGACGGCGGATGGAACTGCGAGGCGGAGCGCGGATCGGTACGCTCGTCGTTCCACACGACGATCTGCGTGCTCGAAGGGCTGCTCGCGTTCGAGAAGGCCTTCGGCGCCGCGACGCCGGTGACCGACGCGCGGCGCCGCGCGCAGGAGTATCTCCTCGAGCGCCGGCTGCTCCGAAGGTTGTCGACCGGCGACATCATCGAGCCGACGTGGACGCAGTTCGCGTTTCCGACGCTCTGGCACTATGACGTGCTGCGCGCGCTCGACTATCTGCGCGCGGCCGGCGTAGAACCGGATGCGCGAGTCGAGGAGGCCGTCGCGACCGTGATCGAGCGGCGTCAGGGCGGCGGCCGCTGGCTGCTCGATGTGCGGCACCGCAATACCCTTCACGAGGAATTGGCCGGCACCGTCGGAGCGCCGAACCGCTGGATCACGTTGCGTGCCCTCCGAGTCCTGGACTGGTACGCACGAGATGGCCTTACAATCTGCCGCGAGGTGGCACGATGAAAGACGTTCCACGGTCGGGCAGGCGGCAGCTCCTTCGGATGACGGCGATGCTCGGTGGAGGAGTTCTCGCGCAACGCCAACGGCTGCTCGCGTGGGAGACGCCCGGCAAGCTCGGCGCCCCGCTCGGTCCCTACGGCGAGCGTTCGCCGTTCGAGAGGGCGGTCCGCTGGCACAGGGAGTCGAAAACGCCGGAGGCCGGCTCGTGCTTCTCGCCGCTTCACGCGTCGGTCGGAACGATCACGCCCTCGTCGCTGCACTACGAGCGGCACCATTCGGGAATCCCGACGATCGATCCGTCGAAGCATCGGCTGGTCATTCACGGCCTGGTCGATCGACCGCTCTCCTTCACGATGGCGGAGATCCAGCGGCTGCCTTCGATCACTCGCACGCTCGTGCTCGAGTGCGGCGGCAACAGCGCGGGCGAATGGGCCGCGCGGACGGGCGCTGACGTCCAGCGCAGCTACGGTCTGGTCAGCTGCAGCGAATGGACCGGCGTGCCGCTCGCAACGCTGCTTGCGGAAGTCGGCGTGAAACCCACAGCGTCGTGGGTGATTGCGGAAGGTGCGGATGCCTGCCGGATGGAGCGCAGCATTCCGCTGTCGAAAGCGATGGAGAACACGCTTCTCGCGTACGGACAGAACGGCGAAATGATCCGCCCGTCGCAGGGCTATCCGCTGCGGTTGATCAACCCCGGGTGGGAAGGCAATACAAACGTGAAGTGGCTTCACAGCCTGAAGCTCACCAATCAGCCCTACATGGCCAGGGATGAAACATCGAAGTACTCGGACCTCATGCCTGACGGCAAGGCGCGCATCTTCACGTATCGGATGGAAGCGAAGTCGGTCATCACCTTCCCGTCAGGAGGGCAGACGCTGCCGGCGATCGGTTTGTACGAATTGACCGGCCTCGCGTGGTCCGGAAACGGCAAGATCGAGCGCGTCGACATCACGACGGATGGAGGACGGAGTTGGACGGCCGCCGAGCTGCAGGAACCGCGGCTGCCGATCGCGCTGACGCGGTTCCGAATGCCGTGGCGTTTCGAGGGCCGCGAAACGGTCATTGCCTCGCGCGCCGTCGACGAGACGGGCTACGTGCAGCCGTCGCGCGAAGCGCTCGTCGCGGTGCGCGGCGGGAATTCGGTCTATCACTTCAACGGCACGAAGTTCTGGCGCGTTCAGGCCGATGGGACGGTGACCAATGTGGACGCGTAGCGCGCTGGTGCTGGCGGCCGCGTTCGCGGGCGCCGCAACGCTTGCGGCACAGTCACCCCGCTTCGGCGTCGGACGGCCGCCGACTCCCGACGAAGTTCGCGGCCTCGGCGCTGCCATCGCGCCCGACGGCGGCGGCTTGCCCGACGGCTCGGGAACCGTCGCCGAAGGACGCACGGTCTACGCCGCTCGCTGCGCGAGCTGCCACGGTCCGAACGGTGAAGGCGGCGGTGTAGGCGCCGCGCTCGTCAGCGGAAAAGGCACGCTCACCACTACCCGGCCTCTCAAGACGGTCGGGAGTTTCTGGCCGCAGGCGACGACGGTCTGGGACTACGTCAATCGGGCGATGCCCTTCGATCAGCCAGGACTGTTGACGCCGCGAGAAGTGTACGCGGTCGTGGCGTACATCCTGAACCTCAACGGCATCATCGGAGAAGACGCGGTAATGGATGCCAGGAGCCTGCCCAAGGTGATGATGCCGAACCACGACGGCTTCGTCGCCGATCCCCGGCCGGATGTCGGAAAGGCGACTGAACGCGGCAAAGCGGCGGGCGACTGGCCAGGCACCAACTACGATCAGACCGCCAACCGCTACAGTCCGCTGACGCAGATCACGGCGAAGAACGTCGGCACGCTTCAGCAGGTCTGGAGCTTTCATCTCAAGCCCGCCGGCTTCACCGGCCCGATGAAGGAAGACGAAGCCATTCCGATCGTGATCGGCAACACGATGTATCTCGCCTCGCCGTACGGGGCGGTCATCGCGTTGGACGCCACGACCGGCGTCGAGAAGTGGAGATTTCAACTGCCCGACAACGCGCTGCCGTCCAAGCGCGGGTTGGCGTATTGGCCGGGCGGAGGCGATATTCCCTTGCCGCCGTCGATCATCTTCGGCTCGACGACGGGCGGGCTCTACTCGATCAAGGCTTCGGACGGCACGCCGAACGAGTGGTTTGGTGAGAACGGCCTCGTCAATC
>QHWK01000379.1:5331-6627 GCA_003223775.1 Acidobacteriota bacterium | reverse complement strand
CGGCAATGCGCGGACTGAGCGGCTCGTCCAGAATCAGCGTTCCCAGCACGACCGCGATAATCGGATTCATGTAGGCGTACAGCGAGACGGTGGCGACCGGCAGGTGCTTCAGCGCGTAGCCGTATGCGGAGAAGCCCCCAATCGCGCCGACGACGATCAGGTAGACGAGCGCGGCGGTCGATCGCGGCGAGAAGGCGAGGCGCGCGGGCTCGTGGAGCGCGAGCGATCCGACGAGCAGCACCGCGCCGCCGAACAGCATCTCGAGCGCGACGGTTGCGAGCACGTTCTCGTGCTTCGCATGCCCTCGGCCGCGCCACCGCGCGTACGACGAGCCGGCCGCCCAGCCCGCGCACGCGATCTGCGTCGACACGACGCCCGTGAGAAAACCGCGCGCGCCCTCGACGTGAAGTTCCGGCCACACGAGCAGCACGATGCCGCCGAAGCCGACGAGCAAGCCGACGCTGCGACGGATCGAGAGACGCTCGCCGTCGGGCATGAACGCGTCGACGCCGACCATCCAGAACGGCGACATCGCGACGAGGACCGCCGTCAGCCCGCTCGGCACCGTCTGCTCCGCCCACACGACGGCGCCGTTGCCGAGGCCGAGGAGCAGCGCGCCGAGCAGCGTGAGCGCCGGCCACTCGCGGCGCGCGGGCAGGGACTGGCCGCCGAGGCGCAGCGCGAGGATCAGGATGCCGCCCGCGATCAGCCAGCGGATCGCCGCCATCGTCAGCGGCGGAATCGTCTCGAGCGCGATGCGGATGCCGAGATACGTCGTGCCCCAGATCAGGCAGACGGCGATCCACGCTCCGTACGCGCGAACAGGATGGCGAATCGTCGAGGGCGAGGCTGCGGATTGCGCGTCGGGCGTCACCGGATCCGACGGTACCACGGCGCCCGAGCGCGCGGCGATCCTCCGATCGATTGGTCTGATTGCGGTCGCGGCCGCGCTTCCCGCCGGACGGCGGTCGCGGGTAAAATGATCCGTCATGGGCCGAAAATCATCGGCGAAAGCGCAGCCGCGAACACCGCCCGGTGGCGCGGCGCCGCCTGACGAACCGCGCCGATCCACGAAGTCGATCGTCGGCGTCCTTGCGATCGTGATCGCCGCGGCGTTCGGCGTCTTCGTCGCGACGCGGCCGAGCGCGCCGCAGCCGTCCTCGACGCCGTCGCCAACGGCGCAAAGCGCGCCGCAGCCGCCGGCCGACGCGACGCCGCAGTACGCGAAGTTCGGTCCGCACAAGCAGGAGTCGCTGCCGCCGATTCCCTTCGACGGCTCGCCGACGGCGCGGCCGC